>JBKJKH010000140.1:0-4160 GCA_046597595.1 Gemmatimonadaceae bacterium | reverse complement strand
CTGTATCTGGCGTTGCGACCAGGGGGAACGCAGAGTCGCGCGCAGCAACCGGCACTTTCGAGACGGCCTGGGCCGAATCAGGCCGCCGGGCAGCAGGTCGCGCTTTCTGCCCATCAGAGTCCGTGCAGGCGAGAAAGACGAACAGTGCCGTAGCGGTAAGGGTGCGCATCATTCAATCTATTCAGCATGAATCCATCCATCAGGACTGCCCTGGTCGTCTCCATCGCGTTCCTCGTGTTTGCGAGCCTCATTCCGCACGCTGTTTCCGCGCAAACGGGGCTCAGCGAAGGGATGTCCCAGCGTCTCGCGAATGACCGCGCACCCGTTGTCGGTACGGTAGTGACCGCATTCGTACTGCCCCGCCGCGATGAGGTCGCTCGCCGCGGAATGCCAACGTGGGTGAAATGGGGAATTGTCGGTGCCGTCGCAGGTGCAGTCACCTTCCCGCTGCTGGCCAGTCCATCCGCTGGCCAATCCTCAAACACGGCGCGGGCGGCGACGGGAGGCGCGGTGTCTGGATTCGTGATCGTTGGCGGCGCCGTGTTGCTCTGGCAATCGATCTGCGGGCCGGACTCGGGGTCGCGACGAGCTGGACTCTGCGGCTAGATCGACCAACCCGGCATTGCGCGATGATCGCGTGTGCCCCGTTCCCGTTAACCAGGTAGAGAGGATCGTGATGCGCGGAGTGCTGTTCGTGACGCTGCTGCTGGCGCCGTATGTTCTGGTTGCCCAGCAGCCCCGTCTGGAGGCGCATGCCGTCTCCGTCACCGTGGCCCCCCGCCTCGATGGAGTCCTCGACGACGACGCGTGGCGCCAGGCCACGCCGATCTCCTCCTTTGTGCAGTCAGAGCCGGAGGAGGGGAAGCCCGCGAGTGAAGCGACTGAAGTGCGCATCGCGTATGACGCGCGCAATCTTTACATCGCCGCGTACATGCATGACCGGGATCCGTCCCGCATCATCGTCAACGACATCCGCAAGGATTTTCGCGAGGACGACCAGGACGACTTCGAGGTCCTGCTCGACACCTTTGGTGATCACCGCAACGGGTATGTGTTTCTCACCAATCCCGAAGGCGCCAAGGCCGATCGCCAGGTTTCGAACGAAGGGCGCGAGGTCAACGCCAGCTGGGATGCGGTGTGGGATGTCCGCACCCGGCGCGTGGCAGATGGATGGATCGCAGAGATGGCGATTCCCTTCCGCGCGCTTCGGTTCGAGGCGGGAAGTGCGCGACCATGGGGCATCAACTTCAGCCGCCGCATCCGTCGCCGCAACGAGGTGAACTTCTGGGCGCCGATCCCGCGCGCCTACGGCCTGACGCGCGTTTCGCTGGCGGGCACCCTGATGGGCCTGACCACCGGTGGTGCCGGACGCGACTTGCGCCTCAAGCCGTATTTCGCGGCGCGCACCGTGCGCGCCACGGGCGCACGGCCGTACGACGAAAAACTCGACGCGGGCGTGGACATCAAGTACGGCGTGACGGCTGGCCTCACGCTCGACATCACCGCTAATCCAGACTTCGCCCAGGTCGAAGCCGACGAGCAGCAGGTGAATCTCACACAGTTCAGCCAGTTCTTTCCCGAGAAGCGGGAGTTCTTCCTCGAGAACTCGGGGATCTTCTATGTGGGCGACGCGGCGCGAAACAATCGTGTGGTGGCGCCGGCCACGCCGGACGAGGACCTCCTGCTTTTCTTCAGCAGACGGATTGGCATCTCGCGAGCGGGAGTGCCCATCCGCATTCCGCTTGGCGTCAGGCTGACGGGCAAGGCGGCCGGCTTCAACATCGGCGCGCTCTCCATGCTGACGAGCAGCAGCGGCACCACGCGAGCGAGCAACTACAGCGTGCTGCGCATGCGCCGCAACGTGTTCGAAGGATCGGATCTCGGATTCACCGTCATGAACCGGCAGACGGTGGACAGCGCAGGCAGCTACAACCGGGTGTACGGCGGCGACGCGAACATCCGTTTCTTTCGCAGCGTGGACTGGAACTCCTATCTCATAGGGACGGCGACACCGGGCGTGGGCGGCGGACAATATGCCGCGCGCACATCCGTGAACCGGGAAGGACGGTTCTTTCACGGCAAGGCGGGCGTGCTCCAGATCGGCGCCGGGTTCAACGACGAACTTGGCTATTACCGTCGCACGTCAGTCCGCAAATGGCTGCTCGACACCGGCATTCGTCCGCGTCCTGCATCCTTGAAGCGGCTCGGCGTCCGCGAGATGCACCCGCACGTCGTCTGGAACTACTACGAGGATCTGGGCGGCCGCATGCTGGCCAAGCACCTGCACACGGGGTACACCTTCTTCCTCAACAATGGCGGCTTCACGGAGCTGTCGGCCAACCCGCGCTTCGAGCGGCTCGTCGCGCCATTTCGGATCAACCCCGCCGTCGCGGCCATTCCGCCCGGCGGCTACGGCTGGACGGAGTGGCAACTGCGAGGGACCACGGATCTCAGCCGTCCGCTCGCGCTCGACTTCGCGTTGATCACGGGCGGACTCTGGAACGGGACACAGCGCACCGCGCGGTTCACCGCAACGGCGCGCTCGTCATACCGGCTGCGAGTCGCCGCCGGACTCCAGCGTACCGCAGCACGACTCGACGCGCCGGTGGACGGGCGATTTGTGGCCACCTTCCTGACCATGCGCGGCAATTATTCGTTTACGACGAAAAACTTCCTCGATGCGCTGACGCAGTATGATCCGTCGTCGCATCAGCTCAATGCCAACGTCCGCTTCAACCTCATTCACCACCCGCTGAGCGACCTGTTCATCGTGTTCAATGAGCAGCGCTTCCTCACCGTCGACGGCCCGCTGCCCGGCCGGAGCCTGATCCTGAAGCTCACGCAGATGACGGCCTTCTAGCAGCTGAAAAACACGTATTGGATCTGGCAGGCTATTTGGCCGAGTCTGCGCGGGAATGCGTTGTGAGGAACTCGAATACGTGGAATGCACGAATGCGAATGGCCCGCATTCCTCCCTCACTGGCAGATTACGATTCGTGCATTCCACGAATTCGAGTGTCGCCCTCCGTGATCCGCGCCCTTTCTCCTCCACCTCCTCATCTGGCAGGTTGCGGAAAAACCAATTGACCGCAGATCTACGCAGATGAAACAACACAAACGCGCGAAATCGAAACGGTAGGCTGCCGATTGACGCACTCTACTCGCGGAAGAAGACGTCAGGAGCTTTTCAAACTGCGTTCATCTGCGTGAATCTGCGGCGAAAACGCGCTTTTTCAGCACCCTGCTAGAGTCTCCTACAGCGGCGGCGGCCTGCGGTGTCGCGTCGCCTGCTCATAGCCATACGCCAGCGAGATGAGTGCGCCTTCACTCCACGGCCGGCCGAAAAACGTCAGGCCGGCGGGCAGCCGCCGCTCGCGTGTGTAACCCATCGGCACGGTGATCGCCGGAAAACCGGTCGTTGGCGAAAAGAGCTGGCTGTTGTCGCCGTGTGGCGAGTTGAGGTCGCCGATGAGCCGCGGAGGATTGCTCCACGTCGGATACACGAGCGCGTCGAGGCGCAATGAATCCATCATCGCGATCACGGCACGCCGGAACTGTACGCGCATCTCCTCGCGTGCCACGCAACCCGGATTGACTTCAGGGGGCGGCGACGTATCCAGCTGCGCTCGCTGCAGCTGCAGTTGCACCGATGGATGAAAATTGCGGCTCTTCACGATCGCATCGACAGTCCGCACAGGGGCGTTCTCCCCGCGCGTCGCGAAGTAGCGTTCGAGGTCATGCCGGAACCGGCTGCACGTGCCGGCGACGCGCAGGATGCGTGGGAGGGAGTCAATGCCGGCCGGGTCCACGATCGTGGCGCCTGCCTTCCGCAGATCATCGATCGCGGTCCGGAATACGGCGACCACTTCGCTGTCGGTCGTCGGGGTCTCGTACGCCTGGCGGAGCACGCCAATGCGCGCGCCGTCGAGGGCGCCACGCACCAGGAACGTCCGGTAATCGGCCGCGCGATGGCCGCGGCTCGCCATGGTGACGGGGTCGTCCGCATCCTCTCCCGCAATGACATCGAAAATCGCGACGGCATCGGCGACAGTGCGCGCCATTGGACCGGCGATGTCGGCACCATCGTTGAGTGGCACCACTCCCGCCCTCGAGGTGAGGCCCATGGTCGAGCGAATTCCCACGAGCGCGTTGTGCGCCGA
>JBKJKH010000562.1:0-4530 GCA_046597595.1 Gemmatimonadaceae bacterium | reverse complement strand
CAGATATTCGTCGATGTTGTCGACGCCGCTGCTCGTGTGCATCCAGCCGGCGCGATCGCTGAATGCCTGGTAGACGAAGAACTGTCCCCACGTCAGCGCACCATACACGTTCAACCCTTCCTCGGAGACCGCCTGCGCCTCAGCCCTGAAAAAGAAGGACGTATGCGGATTGATGAGCAGCAAGGCGCGGCGCGATGCCGTATTCGACGGCGCGATGGCAATGCCATTCGAGCCGCTGGGTTCCGACGGGTAAGGACGCTTCTCAACCGGCATCTGGCTCAACGCCCGCTTTCCGTAAAACGACTCCAGGTGCCGGAGTGAGACCTGCTCGATGTCACCGCCGATGCTGCCTTCGCTGAACGCGAGTGCCATCCACGGTTCGAACTGCCTGATCACGCGCGGGGTGACGCCCGGGTGTTTGTAGAGATAGAAGTTCAAACCGTCGGCCCACGCGTTCATCAACGATTGCAGCCAGCCAGGACTGCGGGCGAACAGCTGCTTCATGCTGTCGGGTTGGATAAATAGCTTCATCCGGAGGTCCTGGTAGATCGCGGACGCCCCTTCCGATTCGGCCAGCCGCCCGAGCGCGTTGAGATAGTTCGTCTCGATGCGATTGAAGTCGTCCTCGGCCTGCGCGTACATCAGCCCGAAAATGGCGTCGGCGTCGGTCTTCCCATAGACATGCGGAATGCCCCAGTCGTCGCGCACGATGGTGACGCGTGCGGCACGTCCTTCCCAACGGGTAACATCGGAGCTGGGGGCGGCGTTATGCACGCACGCAGTGAGCGACAGGAAAATCAGAACGGAACGTGTTCTCATGCGATGCACTCGGGTGTTGGAAGACACTTCTTCACCACTCCACAATCTTTCCCGCCTCGATCTCGATTGCGCTGGCGCGCCTCAGGCCGGCGCGCTGCGCACGCGTGAGCAGCGAAATATGCGGCGACGTATCCAGCGCTTTGGCAAGATCCCAGAGATCGTCCTCGGCTGTCACCCAATCGCCGGGCCAGCGCGCCAGGCTGAAAGGCCTCGAGAACGAGCGCAGCGTCTTTTTGCCGTCGTGCATGAAATACTCATGGAAGAACGAGACGGCCAACTCCCTCACGTTGCGGTAGATCGGCTCCCGATACCGAAGCACGGCATGGTTGGTCTTGGTAATGCCTCCCCAGTAGCCGTCCTTCCGGAAGAGCGCCACGACATGATCAACATCCTGGACGGTTGCCTTCAGGTCCATGAGTAGCGGCCGCTGTCCGTGCATGGCCAACGCCAGCGCCGCCAGCAGCGCACCCTCCATGCAATGCGCACTGTTCCTGCGCAGCGTCACCAGCGGAGAGGAATAGCTCTCCCGGGCTTCCTCCTTGTTGATCGGAATCTCATCCAGAAAGTCCTGGATCTTTCGCGGGGTGTCGAGGCGCTTCAGCCGTGCGAACTCTGGATGCGCCCCGAACCGCGTGTTCAACGCGGGCCGATCCACGCATTGAGGCGGGCTTGCTGCTCCGCCGTAGCATCCGCGCGCACGGCGAGCTTCCAGGCATTCATCGGCAACGTGGCGAGTGTGACGGTCGCGCGATGCTGCTCTCCCTGCCGGGTGGTCTGGACGGTCACCGTGTTCCCGGGCTGATGGCGGCGCAGCAGTCCGTCGAGACCGGTGGAGTCGGGTCGCACGTCGTTGATGGCGAGAATTTCGTCGCCGACATTGAGTCCGGATCCGTATGCCGGCGAACCGCGGAGAATGGATGTCACGAAGATGCGACCAGCGCTCCCGCGGGTACCAGCGCCAAGCCACAAGCGCGCCTCGGCCGGAACGGGCGTCGTGAACTGCAGTCCATACCAGTCGAGCATGTCCGTGTAGTCGAGTTCCTCAGTGGTTTCGAGCGCTCGATGGAAGAACGAGCGGAGACTGCCACCAGCCACTTCGCTTGCGACGGCCTCGAATTGCGCCGGCGAGTATCCTCGCGCGCCGCTGTAGCGCGTGTAAGCAAGCCGCATGACATCGTCCAGATTCTTCGCCCCCTTTGTCATGCGCCGGATCGTCGCATCGAGCAGCACGCCGACAACGGAGCCCTTGGTGTAGTAGTTGATCGATGTGTTCGCGGAGTTTTCGTCGGGGCGGTATTGCTTGATCCACGCATCGAACGACGCCAGCTCGAGCGGCTGGACGAGCCGCCCCGGCGTTGTCTGGAGGGAACGAATGGCATCCGAAACATCAGTGAGACTCGTGGCCAGTGGGCCGAGTCCGGTGCGGCCAACTAACATCCACGAGTAGTAGTCGGTCAGTCCTTCCGCGATCCAGAGGCTCCGCGTGTAGTTCTCGTTCTCGTAGTCGAACGGTCCGAGCGCTACGGGGCGAAGCCGCTTGACGTTCCAGGCGTGGAAGAATTCGTGTGCCGCAAGTCCGAGGAACGAGTGATAGCTCCCATCAGCGCGAGTGCTGTTGCGGTCCGAAAAGAGCACCGTGGAGCTTTTGTGCTCGATCCCGTCGTACGTGTCGGCCAGGAAGTTGAAAAAGATGTAGCGATCATAGGGGAGGAAGCCCCATAACGCGCGCGCCCCGCGGACGATCTTCTCGACGTCTCGCGCCGAGCGCGGACCGTCCCACGACGTGGTATCTCCGACATTGACGAGCGCGTGGACCTTGCCGTCCACGGTGAACTCGTGCACGCTGGGGTTTCCGGCGATGATGGGGGAATCCACCAGCTCGTCAAAGTCGGCCGCACGGTAGCGATGCGCGCCACCCGCAGTCGTTGCTGGCAGGGACGTCAGCGACCGCGCCCAGTTCGCGGGGATGTCGAGAGTGACTTCGTGCGGGCGATGTCCGGTCTCGAGCAAGGTGATGAATGTCGGCGCACCATTGATGAGCGCGAAATCCTCCTCGATCCAGTTGAGGCGCCCCGCTCGTTCGTGCCCGTAGACGCGATACGTAACGACCACGCGCGCAGCGCCTCGTGTCTGCACGCGCCAGCGATTCTTCCGCGTCTTCTCGACGGCGAGACTCGCTCCGGACGGCGTACGCGCGGCAACGGTTTCCACGTTGCGTGCGAACTCCCGGACGAGGTATGAGCCTGGCGTCCACACGGCCATCGTCAAGTCGAGTGCATTCTTCCCTGCAGCGGGATAGGACGCCTCCACATCGATGTAATGCGTCTTTGGAGCCGGGATGCGCAGCACATAGCGAATCGGCTCGCGCTGCTGCGCGAATACCGCGTTTGACGAAACCAGCCAGACGAGCAGGGCGACGACGATTCTCATCTCACGTTCCTCACAGTGCGGACTTCCCTGATCGTCGCGATGACATCCCCCTCGAGGACACCGTCAACCACATCGATGCCGCTGACCACTTCGGCGAACACGGTATAGTCACGACCGAGCCGGATGTTGTCCTTCAGGTTGACGAACCATTGCGCGTCACCCGTGTCGTGTCCGCGCGTACTCATTCCCACGGTGCCACGCGTGTGCGGGACCGTGCCGAGTTCGTCGCGAAGGAACTGCCGATAGCCCACATATTCGTTCGCTCCCGGACTTCCACCCTGAATCACGAAGTCGTGTTCGACGCGCTGCCACGAGAGGCCGTCGTAGTAGCCACCGTTGGCAAGACCGAGGAGGCGCGCGGCCATCATGGGCGCGACGTCTCCGCGCAGTCGCACCGTGAATGACCCGCCTCCGCTCGTCCGTGCCATCGTGACGCGCACGTGAACATCTGTACCGAGCGCGAGCGCGACGGCACGCGGAGGAAGGACTACCCGTATGCGAGGTGGACGGTCGTCGCTGGCCGGGCGCCCGGCGGCTTCGAGCAAGGCGACGCGCGCATCGCGCGCCGAGGCATTCTGCGTGGCGACCCACCGCTCGAAGGTCGCGAGCGCAGTGTCGCGAGCGGCGGCGCTAGGTGTGCCTTTCAGTGCGAGCGCTGCCGCGCGTACCGCCTGCGCGCCACGCGACCTGAGCGCCGCGAAGTAGAGGTCATCGTCAGCGTGTACTGTCAGCTTTGACAGCGCCTCGATGGAGGTCTCCTTCACGTTGTCATCGCGATCGCGGGCGAGCATGCGCAGTCGCTGTGTATCGGCGAGCACTGCGGCCGTGCGCGCGGCGTACATGCGCACCTGCCACTGCTTGTGCGTCGCGAGCCGCCCAAGCCGCGAGCGCGCCTCGTCCGGCCGCACCCGTGCCAGGGCCGGAGCCGCGTGCGCCGCCGCGTGCCAGGACACGCCGCCCATCGGCCGCTCGGCCGAGTTGACCGGCAAGCCGTCGATCCACGACCGAAAGGTTGCCGCCATGGAATCGTCGGTGCTGCACCGTGCGGTGGTCAGGTCTGCGGCCCGGAAGCGCACGGGCCAGGCACTGTCGGACAGCGCCTCGCGGAGCGCCGCACACACACTCGTCGCCGTCAACGCGCGAAGCCGGATGCGCCACGCCGGCTCCGGCCACGTGACTGGCGCAGGGAGCGAGGGCAGGGAATCACGCATGAGGAAACGCGGGTCACCGATTCGCCCCGTGGCACGCAGCGCGAGCATGCGAACGCGCGCATCCGCGTGG
>JBKJKH010000443.1:0-3381 GCA_046597595.1 Gemmatimonadaceae bacterium | reverse complement strand
CATCCGCCCGCTGCGCTGCATCGAGCCGAATGAGTACGTGATCTGCGGGCCAGCCGCCGCGAAGGCTGTGGCGACGTACGACATGGCCGTGAGGTCGGAATCGGCAAGCGTGAACTTGTGCTCGTCCACGAGCCTGCGCCCGATCGCCGCGAGCGTTGTGCGCAACATCAGTGAATCCGCAACCTGCGCCTCAAACGCCGCGAGCATCACTCCCGCACTCGTCGCGGTATCCATCCCCGCCGGTGTCGCGCGCGAGAACATCTGCGACACGAACCCGGTGCGTGTCTCCGACGCTTCCATCAGCGCCTTGTACATCAGGTGCTGCAGCATGTTCTGCCGCCTGATGTCCACCACAAACGCGATGCGCGGCTGGAGCGCCACGATGTACGTGAAATTCTGTTCCGGCCCGACGCCGAGGTACACGCCTCCCGGAGGATGCATGCGCTTCAACGCAGGAATGACGTGCTGAAGCGACAGCTCGTTCGAGACAAAGTTATCCGAGCGGAAGAATCCGCCCGGCTCGGACATTTCGGTTACCAGCCGCCAGAACGTCGAGTCGGCGAGCCGATCCGGGAGCTGCTGCGCGCGCGCGGGAACAATCGCGCTGCACAGGGTGAAGACGAACGCTAAGGCGCGGAACATTCGAGCGCACATTCTTGGCGGGGAACGAGTCCCATCATTGATAGAGCGCCGTCACGGCGGGCGCCATAGTCAGCCGCTCGACTCGCTCCGCTACAGGACCCCCAGCCACGCGCTCCGGTTGCCCGCATAACCCGGAAACAGGGATTCCAGTTTCGCCGCGCCAAGCTGCTTCGCCGCGATTTCTGAGAACACAGCGCGAAAATCGGTGGTCACGGCAAGATCACGCTGTTCGTACAACTGCTCTCGCGCGAGCCCCGGCCACTGTCCGAGCACCTTGCCGCCTTTCACCGCTCCGCCAATCACGAACATCGCCCCGGCGTGTCCATGATCAGTGCCTCCGTTGCCGTTCTCGCGGGCCATGCGCCCAAACTCCGACATCGTCATGATCACCGTGTCGCTCATGCGATCGCCGAGATCGGTGACGAGCGCCGCGATCGAGCGTGCAAAATCATCCAGGCGATTGGCGAGCTGCCCCTGGGCACCGCCCTGGTTGACGTGCGTATCCCAGCCGCCAACGTCGGCGAATGCGACCTCGAGTCCCACATCTGACTTGATCAGCTGCGCGATCTGGCGCAGGCGCTGTCCGAACTGCGAGCGCGGATATTCAGCGCCGTTTGCGGGCGCGTACCGCTGCGGGTTGGCGGCCTTGAGCATCTTGATCGCATCGAACATTTCCGTGCCGGCACCATGCACCAGGTCTGCGGAGCCGGTGCGGTACAAGGCTTCGAGGCGTTGCGTCTGGCCGCCCGTCGCGCGAATCTGGAACTCGTCGAGCGAGTTCATCGCGACGGCCGGCTCAGGCCCCTCGAGCATGCGGGGTGTCTGCTGCGTCATCGCGACTGCGCGAAACGGCGAAGCGGGGCGCGTCTCGCACTCGGCGCACGTCCCGTGAGTCGCGAGATAGCGGTTGAGCCACCCGGACGACGTCCCCTTCACGTCGGGCGTGCCCGTCTCCATAAAATCCTGCGCGTCAAAATGGGAGCGTGTGGCGCTGGGACTGCCCACCGCATGAATCGGTGCGAGCATCCCGCGCTTCCACAGCGGCTCGAGGGGCGCCAGCGCCGGGTGCAGGCCGAAGAACCCATCGAGATCGATCGCACCGTTGTTCGCGCGACCCGGGCGAGCAATGCCGATGCTCGGACGCAAAGCGTAGTACGCTGGATCACCGTGCGGCACGACCACGTTGAGCGCGTCCGCCGCGCCACGCTGGAACAGGCAGATCAGCGTCTTCCCCCTCGTCGCGGCGGCTGACAGGCCCGCTCCGAACGCGGTGCGCCGGAGAAACGTCGGGCTCAGGCCAAGGGTGACGAGCGCGAGCGCGCCGTCTCGAACGAACGCACGTCGTTGCATGATCAGCGTCTCTGGAATTCTGGTGCGCCGAGCGCGAGCCCGACAATCTGGTCAAGACCAGTAAGTGTGGGAGCGCGGCGCAAGAGGGTGTTGCCACGCATGCGGCGTCGACCATCGGCGTCGGGAGCACCCGACATCGCGGGATCCATGGTGTCGCGAATGGCTGGATCGGCGGTCACCGCGCGGTCGGCGTCATCGGCCGCGCTGCCTGCTGCCGCTGCCAAGGGATTTTCACCGCTCAACAGCACAGCACGGGTGTCGTGCGAAACCGCTCCCGCGAACAACATCGATACCACCGCATCGACCTGTCGCTCGCGACTCGCCGCACGCAACTCCGTTGCCGCGGGGAGCGACGAGACGCGTGTGCCTGGCAAGCGGCCGGCCGCGACCGCCGTACCAAAGTTGATCCGGTTAAGGATGGCGCCGGTGTTCATCCACGCATTGCCCATTTCGGGCCAGCCGTTGGGAGCCTGATGTCCATAAATCGGTTGGCCGAGCATGGCGATCGCCTGCGCGGTGCGCGGGGTCGTGTCCGGCTCCGCGCCAAGGGCACGTGCGGCGCTCACCACGACCTCGAAGGGCGACTTGACCTTGCTGCGGTACGCGGCCCGGCTCCAGAACTCAGGCGACGCGATGATGATGCGAACGGTTTCACGAATATCGCCGTCGGTGCGCAGGAACGTTTCGGCCGCGCGGTCCACAAGCGCCGGCGGCGGTGAATCACTCACGAGCCGCCGTGCGAGTTTCGTGACGATGTGCCGCGCGGTTGCCGGATGACGCGCGACGATGTCGAGCACGTCCTGACCGTCTGCGATACCGCGGCCGGCAGCAAGGCGGTGCCCCAGAACTGTCTTTTCGCTCGCATCGTGCATCTCAGGGCGGAAGACAAAGCCGCCCGCGTACCGGCCAGCGGGGGTGCGCTGCGCCTGCGGAAATCCGATCGACCAGCCAGTGAGCGCTCGCGCAACCTGGATGACGTCCTCCTGCCTGTACCCGCCATCAACGCCGAGCGTGTGCAGTTCCAGCAATTCTCGCGCGTAGTTCTCGTTCAATCCGCGACGGCGTCGCGCGGCTCCGCCTGGGCGTCCCCGCATCTCGCGCAGCCTGGGCTGGCCAGAGTCGGCCATGCTTTGCCAGTTATCGAGATACAACAGCATCGCCGGGCTCTGGGCTACCGCGCCCAGGAGGTCGCGGAACTTGCCGAAGGCATTTGGCCGTATGGCATCGCGACTGTACGCGACGAGCTGGTAACGCATCTGCGGGTTCTTGCCCGCGAACACGGTGAAGTGGTTTTCCCAGAAGTCGACAAGCACTTCTTCGAGCTGGCGCTCGCTCGCAACCGCGCGCGCAACCTTGGCGGACTGCACTTCGGCCACGATGCGCTGCGCC
>JBKJKH010000358.1:0-3020 GCA_046597595.1 Gemmatimonadaceae bacterium | reverse complement strand
ATCCGCGCCTGCGCGCCAGCCGAGCGAATCGAGCATGCGCTTCGCACCTTCGAGGTCGAACGGCGGCTGCGTGAGCGTGGAATCGGACGTGGCGATGGCACGCGGCGCCGGTCCGATACCAACCGCGCCCAGCGAGTCAAGCACGTTCTTCACGATCGCCTTGCGGTCGATGGCCATCGCGAGCGCGCGGCGCACGCCCACGTCACCAAAAATTGGATGCGGTCGCGCACTCTTCGGCGCGCGGGCGTTGAATAACATGAACGCGTACTGGAGGTTCGGATACTTCTCGAGCCGGATGTCCGGTTTCGCCGCGACCTCTGCGATGTTTGGCGCGCGGATGATCTCGTAGAAGTCCGCTTCGCCCGACACCAACTTGGCCAGGCCCGCGGTGTAGTCTGGCGCAATCGCCACGACGATACGATCGAGCGGAGGACGTCCACGATAATTCGCTGTATCGGCAATGAGCTCGAGGCGCTGATTCGCGGTCCAGCTCGCAAAGCGGAATTTTCCCGTGCCCACCGGATTGCGGGCGAACGGTGCCGCGCGCATGCCGGCCATTGGCACATCCTTGAGGAGGTGCTCGGGAACAATGAAGATCTGGAAGGTCGCGTCGAAGAACTGGTTGGGATAGCGACGCGCAAACCAGTAGACCGCGGTGAGCGAGTCGCGTACGGTGACCGAGTCGATCGCGGAAAGCGACGGCACAACGTTGGAGCCAGATGTCGAATCCTTGCTGACGCGGAACGAGAAGGCGACGTCGGCTGCCCGTACGGGACGTCCATCGTGCCACCGCGCGCGCGGATCGACATGGAAGGCAATCGAGAGCGAGTCTGCCGCCCAGTCCCACTTATCCGCGAGCCGGGGCTGATATCCCGCATCGCCCGCGCTTGGCCCGCTCGGCGGCAACTCGGCGAGGCGCTCGAAGATCTGGTCCGCGACCATGCGTCCAGAGGACGTGTTGGTGAGCGGGGGCAACAGGAGGTCGGGGTCAGCGCCAACGGCGATGACCACCGTCCCGCCGGCCTCGGAGTCGCTGCCCTTCTCGCCGCCGGAGCATGCGGCGAGAAACGCGAAAGCGGGGACCAAATGGAAGAGACGCATCAAAGGTGGGGTGGAAATCCGTGAGCGTGCGGGCAAGACGGCCTCATCTGCGCCACGTCCAAGACTCGTCTCGATAGCGTTTCGCAACCATCTCAAGGCCCTCCAGGCGGAGTTCTGCTTCCTCCCGCTGAACTGTGTCTGGTTCGCGCTCCCGCACACTCGCGAAAAGCGCGTCCGCGACTTCGGTCAGGGCAGGCGTGCGTCCAAGAAGTTCGGTCAGCGTGGATGGCGGTGGAACGACGGGGAGTGGTATCGACGCGAGAGCGGGCAGCAGCGACTGGTCATCGGCAACGAGGATCGAGCCGTGCTGGAGGTAGGCGAGTTCGCCTCTCCACTGCGCGCTCCCCACGAGCTTCCGCCCGTCGACGGTCAGCTCTCCTGCAACGGGGGCGTCGAAGCAGGGAGCCGGACCGGGCGAAGGCGACCGACCGGACCCGGCCGAGACCTGCGCGTCGACGCCGAGCCGTCGCAGTCCGTCGCAGAGGATGCGATTAATTTCGAGATAGACCAAGCGAAGTGAGCGGCCCGCAATCGGAGCGGCGACGCTATAGGTCACTTCGCGATGGTGGAGCAACGCGCGGCCGCCGGTCGGGCGCCGGACAGTCGCGATGCCACGCTCCCTCGGCCGCTCGGGATCGTATGTGCCGAGCGCCTTCTGATTGCGACCGAAAGACAGCGTTGGTTGAGCCCAGCCGTAGACCCGGAGGACACTCTCGCCGGAGTGCGCGGCATGGGCGAGCAGGAGCTCGTCGATCGCCATGTTTTCGGCGCCCGCTGCGGGCGTGGAAAGGAGCAGAATCCAGGTCACTCAAGAAAGAAAGCACGGCGCGGCGCTGCCGTCACCGAGTGGTTAGATTTCGCTCCATGACCACCGCCCAGAACCCGCGGCGTCAGAGCCGCGCCGCCGAGCCGGATACGTTCGTCCCCCGGCACATCGGCCCGCGCGACTCCGACGTCGCGGAGATGCTGCAGGAGATCGGCTACGCGTCGCTCGATGCCTTCATTGAAGCCGTCGTTCCCGAGCAGATTCGGTACAGGGAGACGCTCTCCGTTGGTCCCGCCCGCACCGAGCACGACGTGCTCGCGGAGCTTCGCACGCTGTCGCAGAAGAATCGCGTCTTCCGGTCGTACATCGGGCTGGGGTACCACGATACGCTGACGCCTCCGGTCATTCAGCGGAACGTGCTCGAGAATCCCGGGTGGTACACGGCGTATACGCCGTATCAGGCGGAGATAGCGCAGGGTCGCCTGGAAGCACTCCTCAACTACCAGACGATGGTGATGGACCTGACCGGCTTGCCGATCGCAAACGCGTCGCTGCTCGACGAGGGCACGGCTGCGGCGGAGGCGATGGCGTTGTCGCACGGGGTGAAGGGACATGCAGAGCGGCTGACCTATTTCGTATCGGACTCGTGTCATCCGCAGACGATCGAGTGTGTGCGGACGCGGGCGACGGCGCGCGGCTGGAACGTGCTGGTGGGCGACCATCGGACCTTCGAATTCACTCCCGATGTGTTCGGCGCGCTGGTGCAGTATCCCGCGACGGATGGCGGAGTGCACGACTATCGCGAGTTGTGCGAGCGCGCGCACGGGATCGACGCGCTCGTCACCGTGGCGACGGACCTGCTCGCATTGACGCTCCTCGCGCCGCCGGGTGAGTGGGGCGCGGACATCGCGGTTGGCAACTCGCAGCGCTTTGGCGTTCCCCTCGGCTTTGGCGGCCCGCATGCGGCGTTCTTTGCTACGCGCGACGACTACAAGCGCCTGCTCCCCGGCCGGATCATCGGCGTTTCGCGCGATGCGAACGGCAAGGCTGCGCTGCGCATGGCACTCCAGACGCGTGAGCAGCACATCCGTCGCGAGAAAGCAACGAGCAACGTGTGCACCGCGCAGGTGCTCCCCGCAATCACTGCGAGGAG
>JBKJKH010000009.1:0-3704 GCA_046597595.1 Gemmatimonadaceae bacterium | reverse complement strand
AGCGTGGCCATCGCGCGCGGCGCCGCTCGCGTTCGGCGAGGGGAGGACGAGCGTACCCTCACCGGGGCGTTCGCCGCCGACTGCATGACGCTGGGCGCGCAGCGCGTCGCATTCACGCCCATCGTCAAGTCCGGTGACAACTCGCTGTGGCCGTGGCGCATTCTGGGCGCGCACTACGACCGCCGCAACCGGGTCATGCAGGACGGTGAACTGGTCATCTATGACGTGGGCTGTGAGCGCGATCACTACGTGAGTGACGTCGGACGTACGTTTCCGGTGGCCGGCCACTTCACGCCGCGCCAGCGCGAACTCGTGGAGATGGTGCGAGACATTTCCGACGCCGTCATCGCGGCGGCGAAACCTGGCGTTACGCTGGCAGCGCTGCAGCGTGTGGCGAGCGCGAAGATCCCCGCCCATGCCAGGCCGTACATGCAAGCCCCTCTCTACTTCGGGCATCATCTCGGGCTCGACACCGGTGACCCATCGCTGCCCGACGTGGCGCTTGCGGCGGGAATGGTGTTCACCATCGAGCCCTGGTACTACAACCATGACGAGCGCGTCGCGGTGTTCATCGAGGATGAGATCCTCATCACTCCGACCGGTAGCGAGAACCTCACCGCAGGCCTGCCAAGGGACGCGACCAGTCTCGAGCAGATGCGCCAGGGCCGCGGCGGCGCGCTGACCGACGACAACGCCGGGCGCACCATGACACGCGATGGGGTGTTGTCGTTCGCGCTCGATCGAGCGTCTGGCGCAGTACGGGCATACGATCTCCTGAACGGCAACGCCGTGGCCACCACCCCGGTGTGTGCAGATGCGAAGGGGGGTGCGTTGTCGCCGGACGATGTGTCATTCGTGGTGCGATGTGGCGACGCATCCGTACCGGTGCACGTGAACACCGCGTCCTACGCCATCGCGCCGGCGCCACCTGTTGCGCTATCAGTGCCAGCGCCCTCGCGACGCGCGTTGCACGCGCAGGCAGTCACGCGAGGGGCGGGAACACGCAAGACCGAGGTACTGGTCATTGGGACGATTCATGGCGACCATCGGACCAGCACGCGATTCGGCACCGGCGTGCTGCGCCGGCTCCTTCAGGCGATGCGTCCCGATTTCGTTCTCACGGAAATCGCACCCAATCGCTTTGATGCGGCCGCGCGCGAGTTCGCGCGTACTGGCGCGGTGACCGAGGCACGGGTGGCGCGCTTTCCCGAGTATGTTGACGTGCTTTTCCCGCTCACCACGACGATGCGCTTCACCATCGTGCCGACCGCCGCCTGGTCGCGCTCCATGGACTTGTACCGGACGGCGGCGCTCCAGCGCATCGGGGCGGATCCTGCCCGCCGCGCCGAGTGGCAGGAGTACAGGCGCGCGACGAGCCGGGCCGATTCGCTGGTGGCGTTGGGCGGTGCCGACAATCCGTTCTTCATCAACTCGCCGGCCTACGATTCCATTCAGACCGAGGCGCACGAGCCGTACAACCGAATGTTCAACACCGAGCTCGGGCCCGGTGGCTGGGAGAATATCAATACCGCGCACTTTGCGAACATCGCCCGCGCGCTCGATGCACATCGCGGCGAAGGGCGACGCTTCGTGATCACGTATGGCGCGGGGCACAAGGAGTGGTTCCTGCGTGCGCTGCGCAAGCGCGATGACATCACGTTGCTCGATGTTGCGCCATTTCTGGAACAGATCGGCGCCAGGCGATAGCGCGAGGACGCTCGACTCGATGGCGCGTTGGCAGCATCGGAGCCATACTCGGACATGCGCGCCATCACTTCGCCTGTACCGTCTGGGGGCAGGATCATCACCATCATCGCGCTGGGCTCGCGCGGTGACGTACAGCCAGCACTGGCCCTGGCGTGGGGCCTGCGCCGATCCGGTCACACCGTGCGGGTCGCCACGCACGCGAGCCATGAATCCTTCGTCGTACGACACGGATTCGAATTTCGCCTGATCCGTTTCGACATGGGCGCGCTGCTTCAGGAACAACGCGTTCGCGAGAGCATGGAGCGCGGCAATGTCGACATGGCCGTCAATTTCTACAGGGTCCTGCGCGAACTGCGCCACGAGCTGGATGACATGGCGAACGACATGCTCGGAGCTTGCCGGGGGTCCGACGCCCTTGTCTTTCCCAAGGTGTTCGGGAGCGCGGGATACTATATCGCGAAAGCACTGGGCATTCCATCCTTCGCTACGGCGCTGCAGCCGGCCGACCCGACCGGAGACTTCGCCTCAATCGTCCTGCCTCCGTCCATCAAACTCGGCAGGCGACTCAATGCGTTCTCGCATGCAGTGGCCATCAATGCTATCGCGTGGCAACCATTTCGCGCGGCAGCCCAGCGCCTGATGCGTGAACACTTCCCCGAACGTCGCATCCCGGCGCTCGGTCCCTTTCGAACAATGCGCACTGAGCGGACGCCGACACTGTACGCATTCAGCAAGCATGTCATTCCGAAGCCTTCCGACTGGGACACGTCTCGACATGTCACGGGGTACTGGTGGCTCGACAACGACTCATGGACTCCCCCCGATGAGCTGACGCATTTTCTTGGCGTCGGACCTCCGCCGGTCTACGTGGGTTTCGGCAGCATGCCTGCCCTCTCGCCGCGCATCACCGCTCTCGTGCTCGACGCATTGCGCAAGTCGGGCCAGCGCGGCATTCTCGCCGGCCGTTGGAACGGCCTGGCGGACAGCTCCAGCAACGACATACTTAACGTCAATGACGTCTCCCACGCATGGCTCTTTCCGCGCATGGCAGCCGTGGTCCACCACAGCGGCGCCGGAACGACAGCGGCCGCCCTGCGCGCCGGCCGGCCGTCGATCAACGTGCCGTTCTTTCTCGATCAGCCATACTGGGCGCATCGCGTGCAGTCACTCGGCGTCGGACCCCCTCCCATTACCATGCGACAGCTCAACGCCGAGCGCCTTGGTGGAGCGATCCGTGCGGCAATCGAGGACGCACCCATGCGCGAGCGATGCGTGGAGCTTGCCGGTCGGCTGGCCACGGACCGCGGCGTGGATAGCGCCGTCGAGGTCATTGAGTCAGCCGTAAACTGAAATGTCGCGTTCGAACCGTTGCCATAGTCGGCTCAACTCCGGAGACTGCATGTCCATCAGATCGCGCGCTGCGAAAGCGATGCTTGTCCGTGTCGTCGCGAGCATCGGCCTGTTCGTGGCCCCGCTCGCAGAATCGCACGCACAACCGGGCTTTCCGCCAAACGACCCGGACAGCTGGCGCGTCGCGGGTACGGCGAAGATCCTCTGCTCGGCCCTTTTCATTTCCGGCCGGGACTCAGCCGAAGCCCGCGCGCACGTCACGCCGTACTTCCTCGGGCCCATGGTCGACTCCATGACGAAGGTCGAGGTCGACCCGCGGCGCAAGCTCGTCCGCCTCACCGTCGCCAACCGATTAACGCGCGAGGCAAAGCTGTACGGCGATCAGGGGTGCATCATCCATCAGCCGGGCCGCGACTCGATCTTCTTCAAGCCCGTGCGCGTCGCGACGGCGCTGCCTCCGGCTGCGACCATGCCGTGGCCAATGGGCGACATCATGCCTGTCGGTCCACTTCCCGCCGAGATCGACACGGTCAAGCTGCGGAGCGCGGTGGACGCGGCGTTCGCGAATCCGGCGGGGTTCACCGCGGCATTCGTCGTCGTATACAACGGGCGTATCGTGGCCGAGCGATATGGAGCAGGCGCGAACG
>JBKJKH010000614.1:0-3626 GCA_046597595.1 Gemmatimonadaceae bacterium | reverse complement strand
CTGGATGCCCGGGCAGCGCTTCTGGTGCCCCTGTCCGTGCGAGGCGCGACGATCGGCGCGCTGGTGTTCATCAGGTCGAGCGTTGCACGGCCGTACGACGCAAGTGAGCTGGCACTGGCAGAGGAGATCAGCCGTCGCGCAGCGGTCGCCGTGGACAATGCACGGTTATACCGGGAAACGGAGCGCGCGAACCGCGCCAAGGCCGACTTCCTCGCGACGATGAGTCACGAGCTGCGCACACCGCTGAATGCCATTGCCGGCTACGCAGAGCTGCTGGAGCTGGGGCTGCATGGCCCGGTGACCGACCTCCAGAAGGAGGATCTCCGTCGCATCCATCGAAACCAGCAGCGCCTGCTCGGCCTGATCAACGACATTCTCAGTTTCGTGAAGCTCGAGGCGGGGCGTGTGCCCTTCCACCTCGTCACGACCCGGATCTCGACGCTGCTCAACAGCATGGAGGAAGTGATCGGTCCGCAGGCACGTGCGAAGGGGGTGGAGTACGAGTACGTCAGTTGTGATCCCTCCATCACGGTGCGGGTGGACCACGACAAGCTCCAGCAGATCGCGACGAACCTGCTGTCGAACGCAATCAAGTTCACGCCATCGGGCGGGCGTGTGACGATGAACTGCACGACGGAAGGCGAGCGCGTGCTGGTTCGGGTGCGCGACACGGGTGTGGGCATCGCGGCGGAGCAGTTGGAGACGGTGTTCGAGCCCTTCGTCCAGGTGGAGTCGGGACTTTCGCGTTCCGCGGAAGGGACGGGCCTGGGACTGGCGATCAGTCGCGAGCTTGCGCGCGCGATGGGCGGAACGCTGAGTGTCACCTCAGAGGTTGGCGTGGGGTCGGTGTTCACCCTTTCGCTGGCGTTGATCGAGCCTGAATAGAGTTTTCGCGCTGAGGGTTGAAAAGCGAGCCGCAGGTTTACGCAGATTGACGCAGATGGTCCTTAATGGGGAAGGCGGTCTCTGCGGTGTGCAAGCCGAGGCAGGGAAGGGATTCGGAGTGCGGGGTTGGCGGATTGACACCTAGCATGCGAAGTGCAACTTTCAGATGCCTGATGGCGTCTTAATAGTGAGACATCAGATATAGGGGCGAAATATGCGCGGAATTCGCATGACAGATCTCCGCTCAATGGGAACAGTTGAGCGGGAGGGTGTGATGAAGCGTCTAGCCAGCGATGCAAGCGCGCTCCCCAATGGCCAGGCAGACGGAGCGCTCGCCCGCGTGCGGGCTTTCGAGGCACGATACGAAATGTCCTCGGATCAGCTCGTCGAACGCCTGGGCAATAAAACACAGCGGGAGACGGCAGACGTAGCAGAATGGCTTTTTTGCCTGAAACTCCTGTCAATCAGTGGCCGGTAAAGACCCACACGGCCCCAACCGGCTTTCCAACTACTTCAATGTCCACGACAAGGTCATGCGCGACCTTGTCGATCGGCAATTTGTACTGTCGGATGATCTAGCCGTTTCCCCTTTTGGAAACGGCTATCTCATTATGCAGGGAACGGTACAGTGCCTGGGCGACATCGAAGTCACGGTAGAGAAGCTCCTGATACTTGCCGACCTGAAGAGCGGCGAGCCTACCGTTCAGACCGTGGAATATCGCTACAACGCCCGGATTCGCGGGGTTGGTAACATCGTTAGGCACGACGGCCCCCACTCGACACACAACCAGTTTCACCATGTGCATCGGTATGACGTGTTCAACGGTGACGAGGAAGGCACGGTCAAGGAGTGCGAATGGCCGACCCTGGGCCAAATGCTCTACAATCTCGAAGAGTGGTACTACGCCAACTATGACGAGTTCCGGCGCGGCTAGGTACTCGTCCAGGGTTCACGCCCGATGACGTGACTCACGACTGATTACGACGCCGCGTCGGCGACATCGGTTTCCACCGGGGGCAGCGGGGCGATGGCGGGGCCGTTCAAGACGTCCCCGGACGGCGTGAAGCGCGAGCCGTGGCAGGGGCAGTCCCAGGACGTCTCGGTGTCATTCCAGCGGACGATGCAGCCGAGGTGCGTGCAGACGGCGGAGCGTTCCACAATGGAGCCGTCGTTGGCGCGGAAGGCGGCGATGAGGTTCTTGCCGCGGCGCAACACCGCGCCGGTGCCGCGAGCGATCTGCTCGGCCGACTCTACCTCGCCGGGGCGGATCCAGTCGGCGTACTGTGCGGCGACGTTCAGGTTCTCCTTGAGAAATGCGGACGCGGCGCCGAGGGTGATGCGCGCCGGGTCGTAGACGGCGCTCCAGGGATTCTCCTTCCCGGTGATGAGGTCGGAGAGCAGCAGGCCGGCGATGGCGCCGTGCGTCATGCCGTTGCCGGAGTCTCCGGTGACGATGTAGATGTGCTCATCGCCAGGGTTGCGGCCGATGAAGGCGAGGCCGTCGACGGGCTCCATCACCTGCCCCGACCAGCGATACGCGATCTCCGTGACGACGGGAAAATGCTCGCGGGCCCACTGCTCGAGCGCCTCGAAGCAGGCGTGCTGGTTGGCATCGTCGTACTGCCCGGTTTTCTGGTCCTCGCCGCCGACGATGAGGACATCGGATGCCGGGTCGTCGAGTGACGCACCGGCGAGGCGCACGTAGTGATACGGGTCGAGATCATCCCAGAGGAGGACGCGTGGAATGCTTTCGCGCGGAATTTTCGCGCCGATGACATAGGTGCGGTACGCGGACTGCTTGGTGTGGATCTTTACCCAGTCATTGACCGGGGTGTTGGTGGCGACGACGATGGCGCGGCAGGTGACGGTGTGACCGCCCTCGGTTTTCACGCTGCAGGGAACGCCGTCCTTGATTTCCTCGACGTGCGAGCCGCAGTGGATGATGCCGCCACCCGCTTCGATGGCGCGCACGAGCCCGGCGAGATACTGGAGGGGATGGAACTGGGCCTGCTGTGGGAAGAGGATGCAGGGGCCGGTGTCGAAGCTGACGGGTGCGCGGTCGATGAGTCGTGCGTCGGCGATGCCCGCGCGATGTACGGCGGCCAGTTCTTCGGCGAGCGCCTGCCGCTGCTCATCGCGATTCTTCGTGTCGTCGCCGCTGAACAGGTAGCCATCGAGACGCTCGAATCCGCACTCGATGGCTTCGAGCTTGACGTTGTGCTCGATGGTGTTGACGGCGACGGTGTGGCTGTCTGCGACGAGGTGCGCGCCGCGTTCGCCGTGCATGCGCTCGCCGGCGTGGTAGCGGTCGTCGAAGGCGTTGGAGAGGTGGGCGGTGGTGCGGCCGGTTTCGCCGCCACCGACGGGCCCGTCATCGAGGACGACGACTTTCTTGCCCGCCTTGGTGAGGTGGTAGGCGACGGAGATGCCGGCGATGCCCGCGCCGACGATGCAGACGTCGGCCTGGAGGTCGGCGCTCAGTGCGGGATGGGAGGGCAGGGTGGCGGTGGACATCCAGAGGGATGTCGTGCTGCCGGACTTCGGGGGCATGTCGCTGCTTGGATGACTGGCGGGCCACAATTGCGATCGACAGCGGCATGCCGCACGTGCGCGGCGCTCTAGACCGCAGGTCTCTGATTCATCGGGGGGACCAGCTGAGCGTCAAGGCTCTATTGCGAAGGTCGCGCATTCTGAGGCCGCGTGGACACCCCGAATTGTTCTGAAAAAAGTAATTCATCCT
>JBKJKH010000543.1:0-2987 GCA_046597595.1 Gemmatimonadaceae bacterium | reverse complement strand
CTCCGCGCGCATCGCGCAGGCGACAGAGGTCGAGCGCGCCGCAACGGGGCGCAAGGGACCCGGCCCGGTGCGCCCCGAGCGTGCGATAGTGTTTCGCGCGGATTCCGTCACGGGCTGGGTCCGCGCGCGTGGAGTACTCAGCGGAAACATCAAGCGCCTGAGCACCAAGGGCACCGTCGAGGTGCGCCACTTGCTGCTCAAGGGGTACGCCGCGCGACGAGGGTTCGTCGACTATGACGTCAAGGATCTGCGTGCGACGACAGCGGCTATTGATGCGAAGGTTCGCCTCGATTCTGTCGTCGCGCGGGGGTTCGAACTCGATAGCGTGCGGGGCAGCCTGAATTACGCCAAGCCCAATGGCAAGGCGGACATCACGTTGTACCAGGTGGGCGGCGAGGTGTATGCGGCGAACGGGGACTTAGTCCTCCATCCCGAGCACAACGAACTGCATCTCGTGAACATGAAGCTGTTGTTCGACTCCACGCGTTGGGTTGCCACGGGACCCAGCGACATCCGGTGGGGAATGAACGGCATCATGGTGAACAAATTCGAGATGCGCAGCAACTCTGGCGGACGCTTTTATGTCAACGGGCTCCTGCCGAAGCAGGGCAATGCGTCGTTCGACATCCAGACCACGCGCTTCCAGATACGGGATATCGCCGCCGTGTTGCAATCCGATCTCAGGGTCAGTGGCCTGGTTGATGTCAATGCGCATGTCGAAGGATCGCTCGAGGCGCCGCGCATTCGCGGCACGCTCGCCGTCACGGAGGGATCGTATGGCGGGACCGCCTTCCCCGACGTGCGAGGCACGTTCGGCTACGCGCTCGGCGTGCTGACCGGTCGCGCCGAGGCGCTGCGCAAGGAAGGGCAGCCGCTCGTGATCGCATCGGGTCGCTTTCCCGTGAACCTCGGGCGAGGCAGGACGGGGCCGTTGTTTCCGGACGAACCGATGGACGTGACGATCAACGCCGATAGCCTGCCGATCGACCTGATCCCGTCGTTCGTGGGTTTCGTCACGGATGTGAAGGGTGCGGCAAAGGGCGACCTTCGCGTGCAGGGCTCGCTCACTTCGCCGCGTGTTGAGGGGCAGCTCACGCTCGCGCAGGGTGAAGCGACCATCGTGCCGACGGGCGTCAAGCTCAAGCAGATCTCCGCGCGGATCCGCATCGAGAAGGACACACTCGTCATCGACACGCTTTCGGCGCGTGCAGGCAAGGGCTGGATCAGCATGAAGGGAGGTGTGGACCTCGCGAAGCTCGCCGAGCCCGGGTTCGACCTGCGTGTCGTCGCGGACAATGCGCTCATGCTCGAGAATGATCGGGGGCGTGCCAGTTCTGATGTCTTCCTGGAGATGAAGGGGCCGTTCGAGGCGGTCGTGGTGACGGGCTCGGTCAACATCCGCAATGGTGTGTTCTACATCCCCGAGAGCGACAAGGCGGAGGTGCTGAAGCGCGACGACCCCGCGATCTTTGCGGTGGTCGATACCTCGGTGCAGCGGGACGTGGAGCTCATTCCCGGCGAGAATCCGTTGTTCGCGCATCTCGTCGTGGACGTGGCGCTCGCCGTGCAGCGCGGAACGTGGGTGCGTTCGAAGGATGCCAACATCGAGATTTACGGCGATCTCGAGATCAACATGGATCGCCACAAGGATGCGCTGGCGCTCGAGGGCTCGATCAACACCGATCGTGGCGAGTACTCGCTGTTCAGCAAGCGGTTTCAGGTGCGCCAGGGCACGGCAACGTTCCTGCCGCTGCCGGAGCATGGCTTGAATCCACTGTTGCAGATCAGTGCGGAATACGAGATCCGTGAGCCGACGCGCGAGGCGATTGTCATCCGCCTGGTGATTGGCGGAACGTTGGAGAATCCCCGACTGGCGCTCGAGAGCAACGCGCAACCACCGATCCCCCAGGGCGACCTGCTCAGCTATCTCGCGTTCGGCCGGTCGAGCGGTTCGCTGCTGCAGCTGGGCGGCAGTGGACTCGCCGGCGCGAGTGCCGGTGGCGGTCTTGGTGGCTCACCGCTCGCGAGCGCTGCGACGTCCACGCTTTCGGGAATGGCGATCGGCCTGCTCGCGGACGAAGTGGAGGGTCAGGCTACTCGCACGTTGGGCCTGGACATGTTCAACATCGAGCCATCGCCGCAGTTTCTCACCGAGCTGCGGTCGGGCAGTTTCCTCACGAAGACCGAGATCGAATTCGGGAAGTATCTCAACCCCCGGACGTTCCTCGGCGTGACGGTGCTGGACCCCACGAAGACGTTCCCGGGACTTCGGTTCCAGACGCGCGCGCGCCGAGGGCTTCGCTTCGAAACGTCGTTCGAGCCGCGTCTCCGGCTGTCGGAGCCCACTCTCGAAATCGAGAAGCGCAGCGGATTCAGCGTGTTCGGGGCTTACGTGATCCGGGAGTGGCGGTTCTAGAGTCTCTGGCGGGAGAGCGAGGTGGTGAACTCGAATACGTGGAGTGCACGAATTGGAGTTTCGTCCTTGATGATCCGCGCCCTTTCAGCTTGATCCGCTGAATCAACGGGGAAGGTCTAACTGCGATACGCCTCAGGCAATCATCCGCGCAGTTTCGGCTTCATCCGCATCATCCGCGATATCGATGCACCCTGCACTGCGGAGAGAGGTCTTCAGGGAAGGTACGGCGTTATCGCGGATCGGGCGGATGCAGCGGAAATGGCGCGGATGAACACAGAAAGGCAGTTTCCGGAAAGGCCTTCATGAGCGACTTACAGCGACAGCGGGAGTTTGTGGCGGATCATCTCTGGTCCGGACTTGGAGCTTGTGTGAGGCCTAAGGGCCGCTTCAGCCGCGGCGGCGCATGATCGCGCTGGCTGCCGTCGGCTGCAAACGGTGTTGGGCCGCTTTGTTTGGGAGGATAGATGCTACCGATGCTGTGCGAGGAGCCATCCAAACAACTCGCTGTCGTCGTACGCCTTCTGGGGAGCAACGCTGTGATCGGCGCCTGAATACTCCGTATAGCGCACCG
>JBKJKH010000485.1:0-2796 GCA_046597595.1 Gemmatimonadaceae bacterium | reverse complement strand
GCGTCGGCATGTCCGACGATACGGCGACCGATCTGCTCGACGAGCGCGCCCCTCGCGCGTGCGAGCTGGTCGAGAAGGTCGAGGTCTTTGTCACTGCCGATCTGGGGAGGTGTCGCTGCCGTCAACGCCAGTCCTCTGACATAGGGATGAAACCGTCTGTGCCGATCTCACGAAGATACGCGCGCGAGCAGCGGTATGCTGTGCACGCGGGCGGCGCGCGTCACCCTGAGACACGCGCATCGGGCGATTGGGTTCCTGCGGGAATAGCAAAGGCCCGGCGCTGGCCGGGCCTCTCACAACACCGCTGGTCTCGTCAGCGAATCCGGAATGCCGTGCGGGCCTGGAGCGGATGATTCGCGCTCACCAGTCGGGCGACCGCCGTGTAGCGCCCGGTGTGCCTCGGCTTCCAGGAAGCGTCGAAGCTCAGCGTCTCGCGTGAGTCTACAACCCTGTTCTGCATCGATTGCGTGAAGATCCTGCCTTCGCTCCAGCGCCAGATCACGCGCCCCGTGGAGTCCATGACCGCGAAGTCGTGCGTCCGCGCATCGGGGAACCGTACTTCGACGCGCCGCTTGCCGTTGTTCACGACGTTGAGCGCGAGGCGCACATCACCGCCCGCCATCGCCACGTCCAGCGCCGGAGTCAGCGGCTCGGCACCCTGCTGCTGAGCCTGCTGGATGACCTGCTGCTCCTGACGGGTTTTCGGCGCGCTCGTCTCGCTCATGATCGCGTTCGGGCCCCATACGTACACAAATGCAGCGGCGCCCAGGAGCGGGACGAAATATCGGGTGTTTGCCATGTCGCGCGTAGCAGAGGCCGTCAGGCCTCACGTTTATGCAAGGAGGTAGAACTTATCAACAGGCCGACGACTGCACAATGCGTAAGTCACAGTCCCACTACGACTTGTTCGCTTCCACGCGCACTTTCGTACTTTGTTCGGGAACAGTTGACCTTTTCGGGCTTCTCGGTACTGCCTGGCCCGGGTAGATTCACCCCGCAATGACGGAGCAGGATCACAGACGCGCCCCGGTCTCGGGAGCGGAGTTCGCGGGCATGGGCGCCGCGTTTGCCGTCACGATTCTTATCGGATTGTTCGCGGGGCAGTGGCTGGACCGCGCGCTCGGGACGACGCCGGTCATCACGATCGGCGGGCTCTTCATCGCGGCGGCGGCGGCGTTCTACGGGATGTACCGGAAACTCGTGCTTCGCCAGCGCGGCACCGGCAAGGGGAAACCGCCTCGCGATCAGGCGCCATGAGCACGGCCGCGGCCGCGATTTTCCGCTACGCCGCGGCATCAGTTGCAGCGATCGTTCTGGCTGGTGCGTTGCTGTCGATGGCGTTCAGTGTTGCAGGTGCGGTGCGCGCGTTGGTGTTCGGGGGTGTGATCGCCGCGGTCGTCCAGGTGGCCGCGTTCGCACTCGCGCGCAGCTTGCCGCTTCAGAGCCGCATCGCGGGGTGGGGAGCGGGTGCGGGAATCTGTTTGTTGACGTTAATTGTCTTCGGCTTCGTGGCGCGCGCGTCCGGCATGCCCGCCGAGCCTGCGCTCCTGGGTATGGCGACGTATCTCTTCGCCACTGAATTGATTGAACCGTTCTTCCTGAAATGATCCTACGTCGGGTAATTCTCCTGGTCGCGATGGGTATGCTCGTCGCGCCGGTCGCAATCGCGCAGGACCATGTTGCCCCCGTCGTGGCGGAAGCGGCAGGTCCGGTGGACATCATCACGCCGCACATTACCGATTCGTACGACATGGAGCTTCCGTACTGGAAGCCACCATTCGCGAAGCATGTGTGCATCGGTCGGCACCTCGAGAACGGCGGGTGCGGACCGCTGTGGGATGACATCGGTCACATCGGCCCGCTCGACTTCAATCTCTCGCCGACCAAGCACGTCGTGATGCTCCTGCTCGCGGCGTTCCTGACGCTTGCGACGCTGCTCACCGGCGCCCAGGCGCACGCGCGTCACCATCACGAGGTTGGCCGGCCGCGCGGTTTTGCGGCGGGCATCGAGGGGGTGGTGCTCTACATGCGCAACGAAGTCGTTGTGCCGAACGTGGGCCCGCATGGGGAAAAGTTCACGCCGTTCATCCTCACGCTGTTCTTCTTCATCCTGTTCGCCAACCTGCTCGGCCTGATTCCGTACGGCTCAACCGCAACCGGAAATATTTCCGTCACGGCAACGCTGGCGATCATCACGTTCTTCGTCGTGGAAATCGCGGGCATGCGCGCGCAGGGGTGGGGATACCTCAATACGGTCGTGTACTGGCCGTCGGACCAGTCGTTCGTCTTGAAGGCCTTCATGACGCCGATTATGACGCCAGTCGAAATCGCTTCGAAGCTGACGAAGCCGTTCGCGTTGGCGATCCGTCTGTTCGCGAACATGACGGCTGGTCACGTTGTCGTCCTCGCGCTCATCGGGCTCATCTTCACGTTTGGCAGCTGGTGGATCGCGGGTGTGCCCGTCGTGATGGCACTGGCGATCATGATGCTCGAGATCTTTGTGTCGTTTCTGCAGGCGTTCGTGTTCGCGCTGCTGGCCAGCGTATTCATTGGCCAGGTACGAGTCGCACATCACTAGGTGCTGACGAGTGACGGACACGAGTGAGACTAGTGACGAACAACAATTGCGACGAGTGACGAACACGAGTGACGCTGTAGGATGGGCGCATATCACTTCACGCGCCCTGTAGGTAGCCGGCCGGATGGCTGGTGATGCTCGCTGAGGCCCGGGTCTCGGTGGCGAGCGGCGCGAAAGCGCGAAGTGCAACTCGCAGGTTGGTCGATCAATTTCGGAGA
>JBKJKH010000354.1:0-2703 GCA_046597595.1 Gemmatimonadaceae bacterium | reverse complement strand
TCGCCACTTCCCCCACCCTCGAGCAGCACGGGAAGGGAAGCAATCACGCGGTCGAAGTATTCTGCATCTGCGATGACTCCGTGCTTGATCATCTCCGCGATCCCCGCGCGGCGATGCGCGACCGGAAGCGTCGACAGCGTTTCCGGATCGATCACGACGATGGCCGGCTGATGAAACGCGCCGACGATATTCTTCCCGAGCGGCGTGTCGATGCCGGTCTTCCCGCCGACGGACGCATCCACCATGGCGAGCAGGGTTGTCGGAACCTGGGCGAACGGAATGCCGCGCATGTATGTCGCCGCCACGAATCCGCCAAGGTCTCCAACCATCCCGCCGCCTAACGTCACTATGGCGCTGTCGCGGCCGAATCCCGCATTGAGCATCTCGTCGGTGATGCGTGCCCACTCTTCGCGCGACTTCGACGCCTCGCCCGCGGGCACGGCAAAGATGCGCGCGTCGGACGTGGCGAAGGACGCGAGCAGCCGCTCGCCGTAGTGGTGCAGTACGGTCCTATCGGTAATGATGGCGTACCGGTGCGCGCTGGTGGCGGATTCGACGAGCGCACCGGCGGATTCCAGCAGCCCTGGCGAGACGGCGACGCGATACCCGGGCATCGGTACGTCGAAAACCGCGGGCAGCTCGCGCGTCTGCACCGACGGGCGCATGTCCGGGGTGATGCGATCCGCGCTGGACGAACGCCGGGAATCTCTCACCACGTCACCTCGGGGGTGCCGTCGAGCGCATTCGCGAGACGGGCGAGCGTGAACAGCAGGTCGGAAAGCCGGTTGAGATAAATGACGACGTCGTTCGGAATCTCCTCTTCGCGTGCAAGCTGCACCACCCGGCGCTCCGCGCGGCGGCACACGGTGCGCGCGACATGGAGCGCAGCCGCTTTCGCGGAGCCGCCGGGGAGGACGAAGGCGCGCAGTGGTTCGAGTTGCGTGTCGGCGGCATCGATGGCCCCCTCGAGCTCGGTGATGCGTGCCATGTCGAGACGCGCCTTCGCGAGCTGCTCGCGCATCTTCGCGCGGTCGGGAGTTGCGAGAATCGCCCCGATGCTGAAGAGGTCGCGCTGGATGGGGCCGAGCACATCGTCGATGCGCGCGGATGGCGCGATGGCGCAGGCGAGTCCGATGGCCGCATTCAGCTCATCAACTTCGCCGTACGCATCCACGCGCACGGCGTCCTTGGCGACGCGTCCGCCGCCGAACAGCCCCGTGTCACCTGCATCACCGGTGCGGGTATAGATCCGAAGTGCCATCGGGCTATCTTTGGTGGGATGAACCACGAAATCAAGGACGTAACCATCATCGGCGGCGGCCCGACCGGGATCTTCGCCTCCTTCTACGCCGGCATGCGCGGCGTGACCTCGCAGATCGTGGATGCGCTGCCGCAACTTGGCGGACAGCTCACCGCGCTCTACCCGGAAAAGTACATCTTCGATGTTGCCGGCTTCCCGCAGATCCTCGCCAAGGACCTCGTGAAACAGCTGGTCGACCAAGCGTCGAGATTCTCGCCGCCGTCGCACCTGCTCCAGAAAGTGGTCGGCCTTGAAGAAGACGACGGACACCTCGTTCTCGTGACCGAAACCGACCGCTTCCCGACGCGTTCGGTAATCGTAGCAGCCGGGATCGGTGCGTTTGCGCCGCGCCGGCTTCCGCAGGCCTGCGCCCAGCCCTGGTACGGGAAGGGTGTGTTCGATGTGGTCATGGACCCGGAGGAGTACCGCGGCAAGCATGTCCTGATCATCGGCGGCGGCGACACGGCGTTCGACTGGGGGACGCAGCTGATCGGGCGGGCCGCCCATGTGACGCTCGTACACCGAAGCGACCGGTTTCGTGCGCACGGTGCGACGATCGCCGAATACAACGCGGCCGTCGCGGCGGGCAAGGCGTCCATGCACACCTTTCACGAACTCGCCGACCTGACCTGCACGCCCGATCGCTTCACGCACGCGATCCTCAAGGACATCAAGGCCAAAACGACCCGCGAGATCGAAGTCGACGTCATCCTGCCCATGCTCGGGTTCGTGAGCGACATCGGCGCGCTCGCCGAGTGGGGGCTGACGCTCCAGAAGGACGAGATCGTGGTGACCGGCACGACGATGGAGACCGGACGCGCGGGAATCTGGGCCGCGGGCGACATCACCACCTATCCGGGAAAGCTGAAGCTCATTGCCAGCGGATTTGCCGAGGCGGCGACGGCGGTGAACCAGGCCGTACACTGGATCTACCCGGAGAAGAAGGTCGCGCCGGGGCACAGCTCGAACATGGCAGTGTTCGGCCAGAAGGACGATTAGACTAGGGCGTCGCGCGACCCGTAAATCCAGCCGGATAGCGGTCACGCAGCTTGGCGATGTTCGCGCCAGCGACTTCCTCCAGCGACAGGCCGGCAGCGCGCGCGGTCATGGCGAGGCACCAGAGCGCATCGCCGAGCTCGAGTCGCAATCGCTCCACGTCCAGTTGCTCGCCCGCATACGCATGTTTCCGCAGTGATCCCAGCACTTCGCCGGACTCCTCCGCGAGCCCCACGGCGGCGTCCATGAGGCGATCGCGATCGTCGAGCGAGGGGTTGACCGTGCGCACGGCCTCCAGCTCGTACTCGGCGAACGTCTTCACTTGTACGCGATCCGCGGGTCGGCCTTCGCGTACGCCAAGTCGGTGATCAGGTTCACGAGCACGAACACGACGCTGAGAAAGAGGA
>JBKJKH010000109.1:0-2819 GCA_046597595.1 Gemmatimonadaceae bacterium | reverse complement strand
TTCTTGTCGCGCGAGTAGATCTTCGCGGTCGTGGCGGAGACAGGAATGCCGCGCGCCGCAGCATACGCGATTGCATCCTCGCGGCTGCGGATATCCCACAGTCGCCATGGCGCGATGACGGGCAACTCAGGCGCGAACGCCATGTAGGTCAGTTCGAACCGCACCTGGTCGTTGCCCTTGCCCGTACAACCATGGGCGAGTGCATCCGCGCCGATGGCCTTCGCGACCTCTACCTGGCGCCGTGCGATGAGCGGCCGTGCCATCGAAGTGCCCAGGAGATACTTGCGCCCGTAGATGGCACCGGCGCGCAACGTGGGGAAGATGTAGTCGCGAACGAACTCCTCGCGAAGATCCTCCACATGGCACTCGGCGGCACCAGAGGCGAGCGCCTTGGCCTTGATTCCCTCCAATTCGTCGCCCTGCCCGATATCGGCGGCGACACAAATCACGCGCGCGTCGTAGTGCTCGCGCAGCCAGGGAACGATGATCGAGGTGTCGAGTCCGCCAGAGTAAGCGAGGACGATGGTCTGCATTTGTATGAGCTCCTAAGTATGCAAGGCAACTGCATAATAATCAATTCGGGCCCGCGCTGCAAGGACTTGCTCGCCCCCCGCCAGCGGCACCTGAACCGCAGGCCTGCCCCACCGGTGTCGCAGCGCAACGCTCCCTTTTCCGCCACGGGTCGGATATCCTGCGTGCGACCCTTCTCCGGGATTTCATGAACAAGACCGATCGGCACGGCGTGATTCGCGAACTCATCGAAAGCAGGGTGGTCGGATCCCAGGAGGAACTGCGGAGGCTCCTGAAGCAACGGGGATGGGACGTCACGCAGTCGACGCTCTCCCGGGACCTCCGCGAGTTGCGCCTCGCCAGGATCCCCACGGCGGAAGGCGTGCGCTATGCCGTCACCGACGGCTCGGGAGGCGATGACGCGCCTGACCTCGCCGGGGTCCTCTCGCAATTCTTCGCCAGTCTCGACGCCGTGGGCGAGTTGCTCGTGCTCAAGACCCAGATGGCGGGGGCGCAGGCCGTCGCGGAAGCGATCGACGGCGCGGGGTGGACCGACGTCCTCGGCACCATCGGCGGCGAGAACACCATCCTCATCGTCTGCCGCTCCGTCGCGGCACGGGAAAAGGTGGCGCGCCGGATTCGCGCCGCAGTTGACCGGAGGTGAATTAATAGTTATGCATTCTCTGTGCATAAACTCCCTGTCGGCATCCTTGGCGCCTCCGGCTACGCCGGACGAGAACTCGTCCAGCTCGTCGCGCGGCACCCGCGCCTCGAACTGGCCTTCGCCGCCGCCAACTCGCGGCGCGGGGAACGGGTCAGCGTGCCTGGCGGAGACATCGCGTTCGTCGCCGCCGAGGATGCACGGCTCGAGGCTGCCGCGCTCGTATTCAGCGCACTGCCGCATGGGGCCTCCGCAGAATGGATTGCCCGCATCGAGGCGGCAGGCGCGCGCGCCGTAGACCTGTCGGCGGACCTTCGCATCGGCAACACCGACCGCACCGTGCCATATGGCCTGACGGAAGCCGCACGTGAAGAAGTGCGCGGTGCGTCCGTCATCGCCAATCCCGGTTGCTATCCGACAGCCATCCTGCTCGGGCTGCTGCCCTTGCTGGAACGCGGTCTCGTGCGTGCGGGCGCGACCATCAACGTCACGGCGGCCAGCGGCGTCACGGGCGCCGGATTTACGCCCAGGCCCGAACTGCTGTTTGCGGAGATCAGTGAGGACTACAGGGCATACAGTGTAGGGAACGAACACCGTCATCTCGCCGAAATGCGTGCCATGCTCGCGCGCTACCGGACGGATGCGGACCTCATCTTCACGCCGCACCTCCTGCCCGTGGCCCGCGGCATTCTCGCGACGATCACCGTGCCACTGACCGAGCCGCTCGTCGATCCACTCGCGCCCTGGCGCGAGCGCTTCGCGGGCGAGCCGTTCGTCGAAATCGCCGACGGCCCGCCGGCGCTGCGCGACGTCGTTCGGCGCAACGTGGCCCGCGTCTGGGCGACGCCGGCCGCCAATGTGCGCGAGCCGACGCTCATCATCATCACGGCGATCGACAACCTGATCAAGGGCGCGGCGGGACAAGCGCTCCAGAATGCAAACCTCGCGCTTGGGCTCGAAGAGACGGCCGGGCTTCCCGCATGAGCGTGCGCGTCGTGAAGATCGGGGGACGTGCGCAATCGAACTCCGCGCTGGCGGCGGAACTCGCGCACGCGTGGCGCGCACACCCGGGCGCGCTCTGCGTCGTACACGGTGGCGGTGACGAGATCTCCGCGATGCAGCAGCGGTTCGGCGGCACCCCCGAATTCTCCGGAGGCCGGCGCGTAACGACCAGCGACGATCTCGAAGTCGTGCGCATGGTGCTCTCCGGCTCCGTTAACAAGCGGCTCGTAGCCGCGCTGTTGAACGAGGGAGTGAACGCCGTCGGCATCTCCGGCGAAGACGGAGGACTGTTGCAGGCAACGACGCTGAATGGCGGCGCGCTTGGACGGACCGGCACGCCGAATCACGTGGAGCCCGCGCTGTTGACGACGCTGCTTGATGGCGGCTTCCTGCCCGTCATTTCGCCCGTCGCGCGAGAGCGCGATGGTAATGGTGGTGCGCTCAACGTGAACGGTGATGATGCCGCCGCCGCGCTCGCCGCGGCGCTCGGTGCCACAGAGCTGCTGCTGCTCGCGGATGTCGCCGGTGTGCTCGTCGATGGGGTTCCTCTCCAGGCGCTCGATGCCGACGGCGCGGCGGCACTCATTCGCGACGGAACCGCGGGTGGCGGCATGGCCGCAAAGCTCGAAGCCGCGTGCAGCGCCCT
>JBKJKH010000006.1:0-5602 GCA_046597595.1 Gemmatimonadaceae bacterium | reverse complement strand
CACGGTGACTGCGTCGACGGCGGACTTCTCTCCGACGAACACCGGCACGAAGTCGACCGTTTCGGACACCATGCTCCAGCGCCTGCCAACGATCAACCGCAACCTGAACGACTTCATCCGGCTCACGCCGCAGGTGTCGCAGTCGGGCGCGGGATACTCGGGTGGCGGCATGTCGAACCGCATGAACAATGTGCAGATCGACGGCGCGACCGAGCGCGACGTGTTCGGCCTTGGCGCAACCGGCCAGCCTGGTGCTGAAGTGAACTCGAAGTCCGTGTCGATCGACGCGGTCAAGGAGTTTCAAGTCCTGCTCGCGCCGTACGATGTGCGCCAGGGCAACTTCGGCGGCCTCCTGCTCAACGCGATCACCAAGAATGGCACGAACAAGATCACTGGCAGCGCATTCTACTTCTATCGCAACCAGGATTTTGGCGCCGATACGACGGTGTTGCGCAGCACGCCATTCAATCGCACACAGTACGGTTTTTCGGTAGGTGGGCCGATCATCCGCGACAAGCTGCATTTCTTCATCGCTCCCGAGTTTCAGCAGGAGAACGCGCCGTTGAGCGGCCCTTTCATCGGCCAGGACTCGAGCACGCGTCCCCGCTTCCCGTTCCTCAATCCAACGACGCTGGCCAAGCCCGACATCGATCGTTTCGAGACGATCATGGCGACGCTCGGCGAGACCCAGCTGGGCACCGCGGCGTACCAGAACGTGCCGAACCCGCTCTCGAACATGTTCGCGCGATTCGACTATCGCGTGAACGACATCCACCGCCTGGTCATGCGCTACAACTTCAGCCAGGGCGAGCGCATTCGCGACCAGAACGGGCGGTCCTCGACGCGCGCGGTGTACACCGGCAACCTGCACGACTTCAAGAACACCAAGAATGCACCGGTCGCGCAGCTCTTCTCGAACTTCCGGAACGGGTCGTCGAACGAGCTCTTCTTCGGGTATAATCGGGTCCGCCAGACGCGCGTGCCGAAGAGCTTGTTCCCGCAGATCACTGTCAACCAGGTTCCGCTTCAGGTGGGGACGGGCAACGGATCGATCGTCGCCGGCGCCGACCAGTTTTCGCAGGGCAACGAGCTCGACACGGATACGTACGAGCTGACCGAGAACTTCACGATTCCGCGCGGCCAGCACACGTTGACGATCGGCACACGCAACGAGTACGTGAGTCTGCGCAACCAGTTCAACCAGAGCTCCTTCGGTGTCTGGAGCTTCCGCAACCTCGACAGCCTCGCCGCGGGGAATGCGAGTTCCTTCCGCAAGGCAATCTTTTTGCGAGACGGCGGAAATGTTTACTTCAAGGCGCTGCAGTCCGCTCTCTATGCGCAGGACCAGTGGCAGGTCTCGCCCCGCCTCGCGCTTACGGGCGGGATGCGGTTCGATATCAGCCGCTTCATCGACAAGCCGCTGTTCAACGCGGCCATCGACAGCGCATACGGCCGCCGCACCGACGACGTGCCCAGCACAACGGTTCAGTACTCCCCGCGCGTCGGCTTCAACTTCGACGTGACGGGCGACGAAGTGAACCAGCTTCGTGGCGGCGTAGGTCTCTTTGTCGGCACTCCGCCGTACGTGTGGCTCGAGAATGCCTATGTGAACTCGGGCAACATCATCACGTTCCTGAATTGCAATACGAGCGGCAGCACAGCGCCCGCTCCGGCGTTCTCGCGCGATCCGAGCGCAGTGTCCACCTGCCGCGGTGGCGCCGGGTTCAACCCGATCGGCGACGTGAACTTCCTGTCCAGCGACCTGAAGTTCCCGCAGCCGCTGCGCGGAACGCTGGCGTATGACCGCCGCCTGCCGCACGACCTGATCCTCACGTTCGAAGGCTTGTACTCGAAGACGCTGAACCAGCTGTTCTTCGTCAACCGCAACCTGCGCGGTCCCACGGGCACCGATGCGCGCGGCCGTGTCATCTACGACACGCTCCGCGGCAATTCCGGCCAGGCGAATGCGCTCATCCCGCTCAAGGTCATCGCGAACGGGGGTTCGGCGCGGTTCTCGACCGCCATCGACCTCGAGAACCAGAACAAGGACTACGCCTACAACCTCACCACGCAGCTTCGCCGCCGCTTCGTGACGAACTGGGAAGCCATGATCGCGTACACGTTCAGCCGTGCGCGCGACGTGCAGAGCTTTGGGTCCAGCACGCACATCTCGAACTGGCAGTTCGGGCGCACCCTCTCCAGCGCGCAGGAAAAGTCTGATTTCGTGACGACGAGTCTCTTTGACCAGCCGCACAAGGTCATCGCGAACGCGTCGTACACCGTGAAGTGGCCATGGATGCGGCAGAATGGCGGCTGGACCACCGATATCTCCATGTTCTTCCAGGGCGTGTCCGGCTCGCCGCACGATTACGTGTACGGCGGCTTCGGCGGTGCGGGCGACCTGAACGGCGACGGAAGGCAGGGGAACGACCTGCTCTACGTGCCGCGCAACGCCCTCAACCCGACGGAAATCGTCTTCCGCGACATCGCGGCGACGGCGACGACGCCGGCGGTCCCAGCGGCCGTGCAGGCGCAGGCATTCGAGAACTTCATTGTCAACTCGCCGTGCCTCAGCGAGCAGCGCGGGCAGCTGCTCAGGCGCAACTCCTGCCGCCTGCCGTTCGTGAACCAGGGCGACCTGGCGATCCGTCAGAACATCCCGACGATCTCCGGCCAGCGCCTGTCGATCCAGCTGGACGTCTTCAACTTCGGCAACCTGCTCAACAAGGATTGGGGCAAGGCGCGCGTGAACGAGGCGAGCGGCAACAGCAACGTCCCGATCCTCACGCACGTCGGCCAGACGGGACCGAACCCTGCGACGAGCACCCCGATCTTCACGTTCAACACGGCGCAGAAGGAGTACATCATTCCGCAGTTCGTATCGAACTTCTGGCGGTCACAAATTTCGGTACGGTACAGCTTCTGAGGCATCACGGTAGTTCCGAAAAAAAAGACTCCCCCGGCGAACCGCCGGGGGGGTCTTTTTTTACGGAACTACTCGAGTCATGCGTGTTGAGTAGTGAGTCGTGAGCTGAACACCCGAGTCCTGAGTCAGGGCATCCAGTACTCAGTACTCGAGTGGTCGACTCGCCACTCACCACTCACGACTCACGACTGAGGAGTTCTCTTCTAGAATATGCTCAGGTTGACGAACTTTTTCGGATTCTTCTGGAACTCCGTCATGAGGGAATCCATCCGCGTCACCAGCTTCCGCACATCCGCATAGAGCAGCGTGTCGTTCACGAGCTTGCCCGCCGTCCCGCCGCCCGTATCAACCTTTGCCATCACCGAGTTCAAGCGCAGTGTCGTCGTCTGAAATTCGGTCGACAGCTTTTCGATGTTCTCGCTCGTCGCCTGGACCGACTTCAACGTCGAATCGATCGTCGCCGGGTCCACTGCCGCCACCCGCGCGCGCAACAGCACCTGCGTCCGCGTCAGCTCCGCTGACTGCTGCGCCGCAATCGTCGTCAACTGTGCGGCCAGACGGTTGAACTGCTTCATCGTCGCGCGCATGTCCTCGATGCCGCCGTTCGGGCCCGTCAGCTGCACCGCAACCGATTTCGTGATGTCCTGTACCGTACGCGCGATCGAATCGCCGCGCGCGGTCAGGTCCGCGATCCCCGGCGATGGCCGGCCCGAAGGAATCGTGTCACCCGGCTGGTAACTGCGCGGATTCGGAGTAGTGGGGCGCAGTGCGATGAGCATGTCTCCGAAGAGCCCATTCGGCTCGATCGTCGCCGTTGTCCCCACTGGCACCTGATGCTCCTTCTGCACCGCGAGCGACACCACGACCACCCCTTCGCGCCTGAACTCGATGTGGTCGACAATGCCGATGTTGACGCCTGAGAGCAGCACGGGCTGGCCCTGCTTGAGCCCGGCCCCCCAGGGAAACTTCGCGTACAACTCGTACCCGCTCGAGAGTCCGCCGCGCGCCAGCCACAGCGCGCCGGTCACTGCAACAAGGATCGCGATCAACGCGACCACACCCACCAGCACTTCATTTTTTCGCCGCATTGCGGTCGCTCAACCCTGGAGGTAAGGAGCCAGCAGCATGGCCGTCAGCGCATCGAGAATCAGGATCGCCGCCGAAGCAACGACGACCGCCTTTGCGGTCGAGCGGCCAACGCCTTCGGCGCCGGAGCCCGTGATCACATACCCCTCGAATGCACAAAGGAACGAAATTGCTCCCCCGAACATGAATGCCTTGATCAACGAGTACACGATCTGGAACGAATCGTAGCCGAGCCGAAGGCCTTCCAGAAACATGTCTGTACTGACATCCGTCGCAAACCGCGACGTCAACATCGCCGTGCTCAGTCCCACCGCGCTTGCGAAAATCGACAGGATCGGCAGCATCACGAATCCCGCGATGACGCGCGGCACGACGAGATACGCGATCGGGTCGAACGCCAGCGTCTCGAGGGCATCGATCTGCTCCGTCACACGCATCGTCCCGATCTCGGCAGCGATGCGCGCACCAACGCGTCCCGCGAGGACCAGTCCCGTCAGCAGCGGCGCCATCTCGAGGATGATCATCTGCCGCGTGATGAATCCCACAACCGAAAGCTGGATGCCCGGGAACAGCTGATACCGCGTCTGGAGCGCGATGACCGCGCCGATGAAGGCGGCGACCATCGTCGTCAGCGGCAGCGAGTCCACGCCGATGGTCCGCATATGCTTGGCGATCTCCGGCACATACGTCTGCGGCTCGGCCACAAGCGCGCGGACGGTATCGCGCGCGAAGAGCACCCGCGTGCCGAACGCGCCGAAGATGCCGCGCCAGATGTGGGTGACCTTCCGGAAGAAGCGAATTCCCGTCCGCTGGACGATCGGGAAGCTCGCCGTCTCCTTGTACGTCGGTTCGGCAGTAAACGGCGGAGGTGGCGCCACGTATCAGTTGGTCAGGTACGAACGCGCGAGAGCATGAAAGCCCCGACAATGCCGAAAATCGCGTTCGGTATCCAGCCGGCCGCGTCGGGAGGGATGAGACCCTTCCCCCCGATGGCCTTGGTCATCTGGATGAGCATCAGGAAGATAATCGTTGTGCCGAGGCTGATCCCGACGCCGAAGGCGGTTCCGCCTCGCTGCGTGCTCGTCGCCAGCGGGGCGCCGAACAGCACGATGATGACACAAGTGACGGGAATCGCGATCCGCAGCGAACGCTCGACCTTAAGGACGTTGACCTCCCCGCCCGAACGCTCCAGCGTCCCGATGAATCGTGACAGCTCGCGCCAGCTCATCTCCATGTGGCTCTTGGGACGGGCGAGCAGGTCGGCCGGCCGCTCCGCGAGCTTCCGGTCATACGCGGAATCGAAGCGAATGGCGAAGTCGACGCCCGTGTTCGAGACGACATGGACGTCGCCACTCCGCAGCGTCCACCGATTAGTCTTCGCGCGCCAGATCCCGTTCTGGGCCGAGAGGACATAGGTCGGATAATCCGCGCTCCGCCCGCGCCGCCCGATCTCCACCCCCTCCATGCTGCCGATCGCGCCGTCGAGCACCGACACCTTGTAGACGCGGCCGAAGTCCGACGCGAAGGCGAAGTTGAACCGATTCTGGTCGTTCTTGTAGCGCTGGTCCTCGAGCAGTGCGAGGCGGCGCG
>JBKJKH010000608.1:0-17097 GCA_046597595.1 Gemmatimonadaceae bacterium | reverse complement strand
CCGGCTGGCAGCGCGCCGGCGTCCTCGGTCACGCGACGGCAGGGACCCTCTCGCTCGTGGTGCTCGGCGCAACGAACGTCGTGGCCGATACCGCGGATGTCTTCGCGGGAACGTTCGCGGGCGATTCGATCGTGGGGGTCTTTCGGAAGCGCGGACCGGCCGTATTCCGGAGGCGAGCGGGCCCCTGACCTACGCGAGCCCAGCCCCTTCTCCACCGCGCTGGCACGACTCGCACACGCCATAGATCACCAGCCGATGCCGTTGCCTCGCAAAGCCGTGTGATTCAGCGATCAACGTCGTCATCCGCTCGAGCCGCTCTTCACGGAATTCCCGGACCCGTCCGCAGACGCTGCACATCAGGTGCTCATGGTGCGGAGCATCCCTGGCGGACTCGAAGCGACGAAACCCCTCGCCGAAGTCGCGTTCGACCACGAGTCCACTGCGCACCAGCAGTTCAAGCGTGCGATACACCGTGGCCGTGCCGGCCGCGGCACCCTTGTCGTTGACTTCCTGTGCGACTTCCTCCGCCGAGAGATGCCGGTCGGAGCCGAGCACGACTTCCGCAATCGCTACGCGCTGTGCGGTGACGGGCAAATTATGATCGCGCAGGAAGGCCCGGAACGTCTCGATCACGTCCGCGCCGGTTGCGCGATTGCATCGGTTGCAAGAATCTCGCGCACCCGATCTCCGCTCAAGCGCTCCGGCTCGGCGTCTTCACCTCCGCGGCGCTGAACGCCCCGCACCACTTCGTCCACCGTGACGAGGGGCGCGTCCGCTTCCTCCGTGATCTCGGCTTCCCACTTTCCGCGGTCCGCGCCCTTCAGCACGAGTCGGTAGTGCGCGGAGAAAACCACGACCGAGTGGCGCTCATCATGGCGCTCGTCCACAAGGGGCGCCGCCACAACAGCTTCCGCAGCGACGACCGCCACGCCCGTCTCGCTGCCACCCTGCTTTATCGGCGGGAAGAGGTGCAACTCCGCCATGCGCTCAGGATCGATGCGGTCCGCGATCGCCCGAAGAAACCGCAGTTGTGTCTCCGTCATCGGGCGGCGGCGTTTCGCGGCCGCTCGACCGGTGCGCCGCGCGCATCCAGTTCGCGTTCGACAAAGAGACGCAGGATGTGCATGAAATCCTGCGCGTTCGTGACAACACCGAAGGCCTGATGCGTGCCGCGGTCCTTCAGCTTGCTGACGACGAACTCCGACGAGTCCACGCAGATAGTGGCAAGCTCGCGCAGCGAGCCATCGGGCTCCGTCACGAACGCGGGGAGCATGTTGCCCGTGGCGATCGCGTGCAGCGCGGTCGCGACGAGGATGGACATTGTCGCTTTCACCGTGTGCTGCTTCATCGCGTCCTGTGCCGCGAGAGCGTCGGTGATCACGTCCGGCAGCGGGCCGTCATCGCGAATCGAGCCCGTCAACACGAAGGGTACATTGTGCGTCACGCACGCGTGCATGATGCCGTCGGTGACGATGCCCTGTTGCACCGCGTTGGCGATGGACCCGGCCGCGCGCACCTTGTTGATGGCCCGCATGTGCAGCCCATGTCCGCCCTGCGTGGCTTCGCCCGCGCCGCTCATACCCAGTGTTGTGCCGAAGATCGACGCCTCGATGTCGTGGACGGCGACCGCATTCCCGGCGAGCAACGCGCCGACGAACCCGTTCGACACGAACCACGCCATGTCGGCGCGCGCGCGCGAGTGCACCAGCGCCGGACCCGTGACCCAGACCGGATACCCGCCGCGATCACGTTCCTCGAGGAGGATGCGGGCCATCAGTGTGTAGTCGATCGGTTTCTCGCGCGAGACCTCGCTCGACATGAACTTGAACTCGCCCCCCTCTCCAACCTCGCCCAGGAACGCCTGCGCGTGGACGTAGATGCCCTCACTGCCGTCTTCGGCAAAGCCGACCGCGACGCGATCGCCACGGCGCACGCGTCGGCCTTCGCGAATCCAGAGTGCCTCGTGCGCATCGAGGACGACGGCAGAATCCATCCGCGGTTCGCGCGGCATTTTCCAGTGTCCGCCGACGCGCACGTAGGTAGGCAGGTTGGTAGTGGAGAAGAAGCCGTCGGGGAGGACGCCGTCGGCCGGGGCAGGAACGAACGTCGCGTCGGGTGCGCCCGCGAAGCGCACGAGGCTGAAATCGGGATGCAGGAAGGAAGGCACGAGCGAAATCTAACTCCGGGCGGTGTCCCCTCGTGTAGCCGTCGGCGCACCCCGGATGAAGGCGATGTAGTCGGTCGGGTTCGGCCCGGCGCCCTCCTGCCGCAGGGACAGGGCGACCTGCCCCCGGTGATACGCGCCGTGAACCGCCACGTGCATCAGGATGTCGTCGATCCGCGAGTCGAACGCGGTGCCAGCGCTGTTGCGATAGTGCACGATACTCGAAAGGGCGGTGTCATCGAGCCGCTCGAGAAACTGGCGGTACGACTGCTGGAGCTGACTCGCGAGCCGGTCACAGTCGTCGACCGAAAGTTCGGGCCACACGGCGACGGTCGCGGGCCTCCCCTCCAGGCGGGCCAGCCAGACGTGCTCGGCACCAAGGATGTGTGCGAAGACGGCGCGCGAAGTGACCGCCTCGGGACCGGCGGCACGGATGGCCCGGAGCGCGAGGTCGTCGGCCCAGTACATATGTTCGAAGAGGCGGTGCAGGAGCGCAGACATCAGGCGAAGATGCACCGCGTTCCGCCTAACGTCCACCCGTCAGCGTGAGCGGGGCTTCTGGATGGCGTACCACTCGAGCACGCGCTTTTGCACGTCGTGGTCCCGATACGGAAAGGGCCCCGAAAATTCGAGCACGATGCGTCCATCCATCTGAATCTCCCAGCGCACGTGCGGCTCGCCATCGGGCGAGTCACCAGTGGCGTTCGCATGCTGGAACGTCTCGAACTGGTGGCCGTCGTGCTCGAAGCGAATGCGTCGCGGCTCGGTCATGCGTCCCCCGCGGACAATCCTGCTGCCATGACGCGTTCAGCGAGGCTTGGGAAGTTGAACGCGGCCCGCCGCGAGCTCCGCCGGGGGCGCTGCGGCATTGCCGGCAGGAGGAAACACCGTCGCGGTGACGAGATATTCGCCAGCCGGCAGCGAGTCGCCGAGAATCTCCTCGACGCTGGGCGCATCACGCGACAGGAGCGTCCTCCGCCCACCGGGGGGAAGAATGAAATTCGCACCCGTATCCGTGCACGCGAGCACGAACCCCGAATGCTCCGCCAGGCGCGCGCGCCACCGAACCTGGTCCCAGGTGCGCGCGTCGTTGGCACTGCGCAGGCGCAGCGACACGAGGCATCCCGGGGCAATCGAGATCCCCGCCGGGCTTCTCCCGGTGTTGGCATAAATGACGGACGTGTGCACCGCCAGCGGTCCACTTCGGGTGTGCGCACCGATCGTGGAGCGCGCTTCATAGGTGACCAACCCATAGCGGGCGGAACTCGCGTCGGTCGATACGCGCTCGATCGTCGACTCCGTGTCGCGACATGCCAATAACCCGTACAATACCGGCGCGAACACCATTGTCAGCGAGCGCCGAGCGAACAGCACTCGCGGCATATCCACCTAGCTCCGTCGGGCCGAAGCTTTCTTCTTCGTCACCGTCTTCCTGGCCGCAGACTTCTTCTTCGCGGCGCGGGTCGCCGGTTTCCCCGATGCCACCGCGCGGCGCGCCTTCTTCAGCCACGTTTCTGCAGCCTCCCACGCTTCGCGCTTGCTCCCATGCGACGCATCACCGAAGAATGCCGTATGCGTGGGGCGATAGCCGCTCGTCGTGCGCTTGTAACCCACCCGCACGAAATACCCGTGCGTGCGCCGCGATGGCTGGTCGATGCGGCTGATGCCAGAGCTTGGCTTGTTGGGTGAAGAGACGGGCGTTCCTCGGGTCTTGGCTGCAGGCATGATAGGGTCCAGGGTAACGAACGATAGCGCGCGCGAAGATCAGGTCTCGTGCGCACGACAGTAAATAAAGCACTCGTCAGGCGGTTTCGGTATACGATCCGGGCGGAGAAATCGTTGACAGGGCCGCCGCAGCCTCTGTCGCTGCCCTCGCGACTCTCGATCCCGACCGCCGAGCCCGCCCGCGGCGCCCCCTGCATTGGCTCACGAATCGTGGTCCATCTGCATCTCCGCGCTGGAGGACCGCTCATCCCAGACGTCGCTGTGTAACAGTGCACGCACGGCCGGGTGGCGCTCGGCCACAGAAACGCTTTCGGCGCGAAGGTCCCGGAATCCCCACTCATGCACGTCGATCATGAAGCTGAACTTGGAGATGAAGGGACCGCGCGTGACCCGCTCCTGGCTGCGCGGGCGTCTGAAGTCGATGCGTGCGCGCTCGAGGAGGTCGTCCATGACCCAATCCGGAACCCCACGAAGTTCGGGATACACGTAATGGTACATCTGGAGCTGTGCGAGCAGCACAGGCCAATGGTCGCCCGTCTTGTCGACAATTCGGCGCCAGTCGAGTCGCCTCCCGAAGCACGCAATCAGGTGGACGATATCGGCCATGTCCTGCCGATGGCGCTCACTGATGAAAAGCCGATGCCAGATGAGCTCTTCCACGGGCGCGACCCGCACAGGGGTCGCAGCGAGGATCGCAGCGCGGCTGTGCCTGTGCCAGTCCCCATCGATCATCGCCACCCCGTTCCCCATTCCAAAGATCACGTCGACGTACAGCTCGCCATCCAGCGCCTTGGCGAGCCAGTGCGGCTGTTCCAGGCGCGCCCGGAATCCGGCCGCCTTGAGGGCCACCATCGCGGGCACGACGTCGTGCGGTTCGACGAAGATGTCGAGATCCTTGGTCTCGCGGTGCACACCCGTGTGCTCGTAGATCGCATAGCCGCCGGCAACGACATACGGAACGCCAGACTGGTTGAGCGAGGTCAGGGCGCGCTTGTAAAGCTCGCGCTCGGTGTCAGGAATCCAGAAATCCCCGTGGGTGACGGAGTTTCTTTCCTGGGGGGTGAGCCCGCTGAGGTCGGGCATGAGGCTCATACTGCTGTGCTCGGCGGAGCCGCCGGATCAAACGACGGCCCTTCGACAAGCATCATGTTCGCGCTCGCGCACGACTGACGAAGCGCTTTCGCCTCCGCATACTCGGCGGACCCGTGCCACGCCCTGGCCGCATCGGCAGTTGGAAACTGCAGGATGACGAATCGGCCGGGATCCCACTTCCCTTCCAGCGTAGTCGTCGTGGCTCCGCGCACGAGATACGTGCCGCCGTATGCCGCGATGGAAGGCGGCGCGAGCGTGATGTACCGCTGATATGTCGTCGGGTCGTGGATATCGACGTCGACGAGGATGAACGCGGGCATGGGATTTTCCCCTGTGAAATACCGCCAGAAGGTAGCGCGACTCCCGACGTTTCCAAGTGCGGTCCCTGACACCCCCTGAGCGGGGGGCTTAACAACATGTGCCGTGCTAGAACCCAGGCATGGGAAGCGATCCCGCGACGAGGAACTCCTCGCGCGGGAACACATGCTCTGACCGTCCGAAGTAGTCGCGCTTCACCACTTCTACGGCTGCGCGCGTCGCCGAGCACTGCCAGGTTTCGAATTGCCGCGGCTGCGCGGCGCCGAAAGCGGCGGGAGCCAGCACTCCGATGTTGACCCCACCGTTGCGATCGCGGGCTGAGGGATAGCGAAACAGCTCGACGCCCGTGCTCCGCATCGCCGCGCCCAACGCCTGCGTCGCCGAATGACTGACCTTCGACGAGATCGTGCGCTTGTGCGATGCAAACGGGGGAGCGATGAGATCGATGGCACGCGCTGAGCGTGTACGAACAGAAAACGCGGTCAGCTGCGTGGTCACGACGCCGAGATCCGCGCTGGTCCCCTCGAGGAACACCAGCCGATAATACGCGACCTCGGCGAACATGGTCTGGTGTGATTCAGCCCCATACCATATCCCGCGCTCGTGGCGGCCACCGAAACGCGAACCGTGACGAAGCGGCGGGTAGCGAAAGGGTGTGGCGAGCAGGTAGTGCACCCGGCCTCGCGTCAGATCAGGCGGCTTCGCGCGATCGATCAGCTCCTCGAGCAGCGCATGCTCTTCGAGCGAGTCTACCAGCTTTCGCGTGGACACCTGGTGCTGCGCTTCGACCGCGCGCCACGGCTCGAGCTGCAGCGCGCGCAGCTCAGAGGCGCCCGCGCATCGCGTCCAGATACTGGACTGCATCGACGAGTCCCTCGACCGTACGGATCCGCTCGGCGGGAATTCCACCGAGGTGCGTGTTCTCTGCAGCGAGCCATGCGGACGCCTGTGTTTCGTTGCCCCCCACGAGCGCATCAAGGCTGCGGTACAGGCGCAGGAACAGGAGCGCGAGCTCGCCTTCCTTGCTCGAGGGATCGAGCCCGCGCCCATGCTGCAGCCGTGATACCGAGGCTTCACTCGTCCCCAACACCAGTGCGAGTGCCCGGTTGCGCATGCCCAGGTGGTCCGCAGCGGCCAGCACGGCTTTGGCCAATACGGGGCCCGGTTCCGGCGCGGCGTGGCAGGGAAAAATGGACGTTGAGGTCACATGCAAGAATACTGTGTTTTTATTCCATTTGCAAGCGGTTCATAGCAGCGCCACCGGATCCCGGTCCACAGTGATCCTCGCCTCCCTCCCGGCCTCCCCCACCGAAAACCGCTCGGCGAAGTACTGCGTTACGCGTGTCAGCTCCGCGGGATGCTCCGCCTTCACCAGCACGTGCCAGCGCCACCGTGACTTGATGCGCTCGACGGGACAGGGTGCCGGGCCCACCACGTCCAGGCCTGACAATCGCTGTCGCGCGATGAGCCGGCGCAACCACTCCGCCCCCCGTTCTGCCAGCGCCTGCGCGTCGTGCTCGGTCAGCGCCGAAAACACGATGTTCGCGAGCCTTCGCAGTGGCGGATACGGCGGCGATTTCCGCCCCTCCAGCTCCATCTTCACGAACGACAGGTAGTCGTGCGTCACCGCGAATCGCACGGCGTGGTGGGTCGGCATGCGCGTCTGCACCACAACGCTCCCGCCTAACGGCCCCCGCCCTGCCCGCCCCGCAACCTGCGACAGGAGCTGGAAGCACCGCTCCGAGGCGCGGAAGTCCGGCAGGTTGACGCCGACATCGGCGTCAATGACCCCGACAAGCGTCACGTTCGGAAAGTCCAGTCCCTTCGCGATCATCTGCGTGCCGAGGAGAATATCCACTTCGCCGCGATCCACGCGGTCGAGGATATCGGCATGCGCCCACTTCCCGCTCGTCGTATCTACATCCATGCGGGCGATGCGTGCCGAGGAAAAGCGCTCCGACAGCGCGCGCTCGACTTGCTGGGTGCCGAGACCGCGCTGCTTGAGCGTGATGCCTTTGCACACCCCGCACGCCACACTCACCGGCTCCTCGTACTGGCAATAATGACACACCATGCGCTCCGGCGCGCGGTGATACGTCAACGAAATCGCGCAGTGCGGGCAGGCCGGCACATCACCGCACATGGCGCACTGCATGAAGGACGAATAGCCGCGGCGGTTGAGGAGCAGGATGCTCTGCTGTTTCTTCGCGAGGCGATCGCGGAGGGCGCTTTCCAACGGCTCGCTGACGATCGCGCGGAACGGATCTCCCTTGATCTCCTGCACGACGCCACGGAGGTCCACGACCTCGACGCCTGGAAGCTTCCCCCCGCCGACGCGATCAGGCAACTCCAGCAAGCGGTACTTGCCTGCCTGCGCATTGGCCCAGCTCTCGAGGCTCGGTGTCGCGCTGCCCAGGACCACCACGGCACCCTCGTGCCGTGCGCGCATCACGGCCACCTCGCGCGCATGATAGCGCGGCGCTTCGCCCTGCTTGTACGATCCTTCGTGCTCCTCGTCAACGATGATTGCACCCACATTCTGCAGGGGTGCAAAGATCGCAGACCGGGCGCCCACCGCGATGCGCCGCTCGCCGCGCTGGAGTGCAGCCCAGGCATCGTACCGTTCGCCGTCGCTCAGCGCTGAATGCAGCACGGCCACCTGGTCGCCGAACACGGCGCGGAAGCGGTCCACGGCCTGCGGCGTCAGCGCGATCTCGGGGACAAGAACGATCGCGCTCTTTCCGCGCTCGTTGACGACGCGCTTCAACAATTCGATGTACACGAGCGTCTTCCCGCTTCCTGTCACCCCACGCAGCAGGAAGACGTCACCGGGATCACCCGAGGCCGACGCGTCGATCGCGGCGCGCTGCGCCACAGTCGCCGCATGCAGCGCCGGCGCTTTCGACGCCCGGCGTGCAAATGGGTCGCGGCCGATCACCTCCCTCTCGACCGTCGCGAACCCACGGTCGACAAGTCCCTTCAGGACGGACGACGAAAACTTGAGGCGCTCCAGCAAGTGTTCCACGGGGCTGCGCCCGCCCAGCGACTCGATCAACTCAAAAAGTGCGCGCTGCCTGGCCGTGCGCGCAAACACCCGGTCGCGCTCCATCAGTGTGGGGAGATCCGTGCTGAGGACGATCAACCGGCGCGTCTTCCGGGACGGCGCCGGCTTTTGTGCACCCGTCAGCAGCGCTGGCAACGCGGCGCGGATCGTCAGGCCAACCGGGGTGATGTAATAGTCCGCGATCCATCGACACAGCGCGATCATCGCTGCGCTCAGCGCGGGCGTTTCATCGGGCGCATCCGCGATGCGCTTGATCGCGACCCCGGCAGGCGCATTCGGAACGTCGCCAAGGCAGATGCCGATCTCCTTCCCCGCCCGCCACGGCACGATGACGCGCGTTCCGGCCTGCACGCGCGAGTCCAGCGCCGCAGGCACCTTGTACGTGAATGTCCGGAAGAGCGGAACGGGGAGAGCGACTTCAACCAGCCGCTCCAGGTGCAGGTCCCTCGCTGCGCGCTGGATGACTATCGCCGGGCGACGCCGAGGCCTGGGGCGTCGGGAAGCGTTGTCACGCCACCATGGATCGTCGCGCCCGTGAACGGGTCTTCCTTGACCAACGCCGCCCCGTCGAGATCCACGTAGTCGAGGAGCGGCGCGAAATGCGCAGCCGCCGTGATGCCAAGGCTCGTCTCGACCATGCACCCGCACATGACGAGCATGTTGTGTGCGCGTGCGGTCGCGATCATCCGCAACGCCTCGCGCAAAGACCCACACTTCGAGAGCTTGATGTTGATGCCGTCCACGACGCCGGCCAGCTTCGGGATATCGCGCGCGACGATGCACGATTCGTCCGCGATGATCGGCAGCGACGATCGCTCGCGCACGAAGCGCAGCCCGTCGAGATCATGCGCGGCCAGCGGTTGCTCGACGAACTCAATGCCATGATCGGCGAGCATCGGGATCATGTGCAGTGCGTGTTTTGCCGTCCAGGCGGCGTTGGCATCAACGCGCAATGTCTTGTCCGGCGCGGCATCACGAACCGTGCGGATGATGGCCTCATCCCGGTCGCTGCCCAGCTTCACCTTCAACACGGGATACCCGGCCGCCTCCTCGAGGCGTGAGCGAAGTGTGCCCAGGTCCTTCTCGATTCCGATCGTGAAGCTCGAGCGAGGCGCGCGTACGGGATCGAGTCCCCACATCTTCCACAGGGGCATGCCCAGCCGCTTGCCCGCCAGGTCGTGCAGCGCTGCGCTCACCGCGACCTTTGCCGATCCATTGCGTCCAATCGCGAGGTCGATGTCCTTCTCCGTCTGCTCGATGTCCCACGGTTTCGCGGCTTCGATGATCGGCCTGAAACGCTCCAGCGCCGCCACCACTGTATCTGCCGTCTCGCCGTAGTACTTGCTCGGGGACGCCTCGCCCCAGCCCTCGGCGCCGTCGTCATCGATGATGCGCACCCACACCACGCGGTACTCACTCGAACCGCCGCGTGCAATGAAAAAGGGATGCTTCGTCGTGAGCGTGAGAATCTCGGAGATGAGCTTCATCGAAACGCGGACATCAAATCGATGGAGTGGGGACGATCTTGCGCGAGAGCCGCGCGAGTCGCGACTCCGGCACTGCCGAGGTGATCGTCCCGAGAAAACCGAGGAGCGCATCGGACAGATCGTTGCCACGTTGAAAGCGCTCGTCGGGTGCCTTGGCGAGACAGCGCATGACGATCTGCGAGAGCGGGGCTGCGACACGCGAGTCCACTGTCTCGGGCGCAACGGCGTTTTCATGCACGTGCTTGTAGCCAACGGAATACGAGTCCGCACCATCGAAGGGCGGGAAGCCGAGGATGCACTCGTAGATCATGACGCCAACGGCGTACAGGTCCGATCGACCATCCACCATCTTGCCCATCGCCTGTTCAGGCGACATGTAGTGCGGCGTCCCCATCGCGCGTCCCGATGCCGTCAAGCGCCCATGGAAGCGCGCCGTCGCGATGCCGAAATCCGTAAGGATCGCGTTGCCATCCTCGTCGAAGAGGATATTGTCGGGCTTCACGTCGCGATGGATTACGCCACGACGATGCGCGTAGTCAAGGGCGTTTGCGGTCTGCGCAGCGGTCGCCACGCTGAACGGCACCGGCAGCGCCTTGTCCTTCTGCATCTTCCCGGCGAGAGAGCCACCGCGGAGGTACGGCATCACCAGGTACACCGTATCCTCCTGCTCGCCGAAGTCCTCGATCGTGCAGATGTGCGGATGGACGAGCTGGCTCGCGGCTTCGGCTTCGCGCCGGAAGCGCTCGCGCATCTCCGAGTCCTTCGCGAGATGCGTGTGCAGCACCTTCACAACCAACGGCCGGCGAAGCTGCGCGTGCTCGGCATAATACACGTTGGCCATGCCGCCCGAGCCGAGCTTTCGCACGATCCGGTACCGGTTGCCGGTGGCGGTACGCAGCGCGCTGATCTCCTCGTCCGGCTTTTCTTCCGGCGCCGCCTCGATCTCGGGCAGCTCCACGTGGCAGCGAAGGCACACGGCCGCGCGGGTGCGGTTCCATGTCCCGCAGTCAGGACAGAACATCGCTCATCCCCCGAGCTGCAGTTTCACGAAGTCGTACGGGGGCCATGGGCCGCTCAACCGGAACTGCAGCGTCGGATACCGGCGCCCCTCTTCCGCCACGACTTCGGTGAAGGCAGTCCAACGATCACGCTCGATGAGGAAGGTCCCGGCCACGCGAGGTCCGCCCTCTTCAGACGCGCGAAGGGTGGATGACGCCACCGCCTGCCGGCGCAAAGCCCGGAACGCATCCGACGTCACCTTCAGGATGTCGGCCGGCTCGCCAACCTTCAGGTCGCCGAGCACGGACTCGCGCTCGGAGACGTACACGCGCGCAGCCGCCTTGTCTTCCACGTAGCGCAATGCGTCACTGAGCGAAAAGTAGTGCACTTCCAGCCAGCGCTGCACGACGGTCATCGATCCCAGCACCGTGCCATACGGCGCGGGAACGATCGGGAAGCGCTGAAAAAGCGACTCCACCACTTCGTGATGCAGCGCAATGTCCTCAGGCGTCGATGGCAGCGATTCAAACTCCACTTCGGCCACGACGGCATCCAGATCGCGGAACGACACGGTGAAGGTGCCATGGACCGGCGAGCCAGGTGGTTCGCCGTCGAGCGCCGTTACGCCGAATAATCGAAGCGCCATCTAAAGAATCCCCTTCCGGCGCAGCGCCGCCAGGATTGTCAGTCCGAGTAAGGCCTGGAAAAGCACAAGGATCAGAAATCCCCGCGCGTCATGCGCGAGCGGGATGACGTCGAAGTTCATTCCCCACATGCCGCTGATGACGACGAAGGGCAGCGTGAATGTCGCCACGACCGACAGGGCCTTGGTGGCCGTGCCGAGGCGATTGTTCACCTGCGACAGGTACGACTCCATGGTGCTGCCGAGCAGGTCGCGGAACGAATCGAGCGAATCTGTTATGCGAAGCACGTGATCGTAGATATCGCGGTAATAGATCTGCATATCCGCGGGAAGCAGCGGACTCGGGCGGTTGGAGAGCACGTTGAACACTTCACGCTGTGGCGTGAGGTGCCGGCGAAGCGACAGCACGAGGCGCTTGACGCTGAAGATATCGCGCATCGCGTTCTGGTCGAACTGCGCGAACACGCGCTCTTCAAGGCTATCGACGAACGTGTCCAGCTGGTCGATGACCGGGAAGAACGCGTCTACGGTCGCATCCATCGTTGCGTGCATGAGTCGCCCGACGCCGCGCGCGAGCAGGTCTGGACTCCGCTCGAGCCGTTCATGCACCGCGTCCAGACTCGGCGACAGCTCCGAATGCGCGGTGACAAGGAAATTCTTCCCAAGGAAGAAGTACAGGTTGTAGGTCTCGACATCGTAGGGATCGTCCGGAGTTTCTTCGCAGAACCGGACGCCGCGAATGATGGCGAACAGGTGCGTCGCAAACTCCTCGATCTTTACCCGCGTCGCCGGGTTCGTCACGTCCTCGATCGAGAGGGGATGGAAGCTGAATACCTGTTCGAGCAGCGCAAACTGCTTCCGGTCCCGTACATCCAGGTCGACCCAGAGCGTGCCCTCACCGCTGCTGACGATAGCGCGCAACGCCTCCGGCGAACCGTCGCGCGAGGTGGTCCCATCCGATGCTCGATACCACACGCGCGGCGCGGCTTCTGCCGCAACCGGGTCCAAATGCGATTTCTGGTGGAGGCGGGGAGCGGCCACTGTCACGGTGCGGGGACTTGGGTTGTCTCAGAAATATACGGCTTCGCAACTGCGTCTGGCGGCGAGTCAGGGAGCTAACACCCGGTTCCTTTGGAGAGATGGGGAAATCAGGGACCAGGGACCATCGAATTGCGGCATTCGCCGGTTTCTGGTCCCTGACTTCCCGATCTCTCCACTCTCAACACCCTTTCCTTACAGCATTGCTCTCACGTGCCGAATACACGCCGCCGCAACCGGATCCGGCGCATACCCTCCCTCAAGCGCTGAGACCAGTCTCCCGTCACACCACTCCTCCGCGCGCCCGACCAGCCAGCGCGTCAGCCAGTCAAAATCCTCGTGGCGCAGGGTAAATCCGCCGAGTGGATCGCCATCGAGTGAGTCGAAGCCGGCCGAGACGAGCACGAGATCCGGGGTAAAGCTGTCGGTCGCTGCGTCCACGGCCTCCTGAAGCGCTACCACATACCGCGCCGAGGCAAGCCCAGGAGCCATGGGGACGTTCCAGACCGACCCGTGAGGACCCCGGTCCTCCGCTGCCCCCGTGCCCGGGTACCACGGCCACTGGTGCATCGACACAAAGTGAATGTTGGGATCGTGCTCGACCAACGCCTGAGTCCCATTGCCATGATGGACATCCCAGTCCACCACAAGCACTCGCTTGGCATTGTGCCGCTTGCGCGCGTAGTGAGCGCCAACGGCGACATTGCCGAACAGGCAGAACCCCATCGCCGCGTCGCGCAGCGCATGATGGCCCGGGGGACGCACCGCGCAGAAGCTCCGCTTCGAGCGCCCCTCGAACGACATGTCGATCGCATCGAGCACGCACCCCGTGCCAGCCGTGGCCGCATCCCACGACCCCGGAGATACGACCGTATCGGCATCGAGGCGACCGCCGCCAGTGCCTACAATGTCCCGCACCGTGCGCACGTAGTCGGCGTCGTGCGCGAGTTCCAGCTCGGCCGGCGTCGCGTGCCGCCCCTCTACGTGAACAATCTGTTCGAAGAGTTCAGCATCGTCGCGCAACGCGCGCGTGATGGCACGCAGGCGACCCACGTGCTCGGGATGATTCCACCCCGTGTCGTGGCGGCCACAATCAGAGTGCGAAACGAAGGCGACGTTCAACGGGCTCCTCGAAGTCGGCGCGAGGCGATTTCGCCAAGCAGAAGGATGAACGAAAGCGCGAGGAGCAGCGCGTTGGAAGCGCTTGACTCCATTCGCCGCCCCGAGGCTGGCGTCTGTGGGCCCAGCGCAGCGATAAGGTGCGCGAGCGGCGCCTCGTCGACATCCGCATTCATGAGCTCGGCCTCGAAGGGCATATACGCTACCGCAGAAACGAGGCGGCTCCACCATTCCCGGTGTGCCTCGACGCTTCCGTCGGGGCCAGTCATCCGCCAACGCCAGCTTTCGTCGTAGCCAACCTGGACCACGCGCCCGGATTCCACGCGACGTGCGGCGACCGCGCTCTCCTCGCCGCGACGCGCAAGCACGATCGCATTCGACACAGGGGTGATTGTATGCACGCCGATCGTTGCGAGCGTCTGCCGGGGTGTACCGGGTCGCGGAAGAATCGTGCGTCCCGCGCTGCCTGCGAGCAGGAGGCGGAAAGCGGGGACGCGCCAGCTGTCCGCACTGAGAATGGCGCCTCCCCCTGACCGCACGAACTGCGCGATGCGAGCCGCGAGGGGCGCTGCGATCGAATCGAGCACGATGACCGCCGCATGGCGCGCCGTGTCGGGAACAACGGCATTGCCCTGGGCAACCCGCGCATCGGGGCGGAGCGCGAGGGTGAGATCAACCTCCCAACCGGCTTCCTCGAGCGCCGCGACCACGAACTTGCTCTCCCACCCGGCGGTACCGATGACCAGCACGCGTCGCGGCGTGCGCACCGCTGCCGGAACTGAGGTCGCCGTCCAGTCCCCGACGCGTGCACTGCCGTGCCCCCAGAGCGCGGGCAGTGTCGCCGATGCACCCCCGCGGCGAGCGGTGAGCGTGTCGATCGGACCCGCTGCATCGGCCAGGATGACGCGCACGGTGTCCCCTGCCGCAACACTGACCTGCACCACGGCATCCGGCCCCACTGACCGCTCGGTGGCCAATGCGAAGGAAGTGGCTCGTGCGGCGCGCCATTTCACGGGTGTGCCTGTGCGGCCAAGCGCGGCCAGCCAGGCGCGCTCCGCATTCGAGGGTGGTGCGTCGAGCGACACCACGGCCTCGCTCGGCGCACGCACCGTCCAGCGCATGAGCGCGGTGGAGAGGTCACCGCTCGTCGCGCTGTCGGCCTCGATCTCCGGACGTGCACGCAGTTCGCGATATGCGCGTATAGCGAGCAGGGCGAGGAGCGCGATACGCGCCGCGCGCTCCAGTGCCCGTCGGACCTGTTCAGCGCGTGAGGGCATACACTACGATGTTGACCCCGAAGCGGGTGTTATCGACCGCGAAGAAGCGTTTGTTCTCCGGCCGGTAACTCCATTCCGAGCTGTAGTCCTTGTTGCTGTAGAGGACCGAGATGCGATCACCCCGCATCGCCGCCTTCAAGTGCTTGTGCACGAGGTTGTCGCCCCAGCCATTCAGCTCGTGCGACGTCGCGGGTGGACCGTCAGCGAACTCGAAGAAGCAGCGGTAGAGCTGATGGTCATTCGGGACATCACTCAGCGGCCCAGCCACGGAGATCAGCTCCTCAGTCGCGGTCTTGTGAAACGCGCCATCAACGTCGTGGTTGTGATCATCGACGAAGAGCATTCCACCGCGCTCGAGATACGTGCGCAGCGCTCCCTTTTCCGCGTCGGTGAATCGTACAGGCAGGTGCCCCGTGAGGTAGAGCAGCGGATATGACAGGATGCGCTCCGATGCGAGCGGCACGAGCACGCCCGAAGGCGCGACACGAATGGATGTGTAGCGCGCCACCGAGTCTATGATGTTCGCGGGAACGAGTGGGGCGCTGTCCCAATCCCCCGACTCGTACTGTGCCGTTGCGAAGACGAACTGCGAGGTGCTCACCATGGGCCTCCGGTCCACCCGCCAAGTGCATCGACGCGGGCGGAGCCAAGCAGCAGGCGCCGGGCAAGCGCGAGAGCGACGGTTGCATTTCCTCCCCGCCGCAGGATCTCGGTGGCTCGTCCAAGCTCCGCTGCAGCCGTTGGAGCGACAGTGAGTGCTTCGACGCGCACCAGGAGCAGTGAGTCGATGGCGGCGCGCGGATCCTGGGCCAGGAGCAGGCTCGCACTCCCGAGTCGCTCCGCGAGCGCACGGCGCGCGCCTTCTGCGTTCGAACGGGCGGTACGCACCGCTGGCGACTTCGGCTGGTCCTTGCCGGTCAGCCGCACGCGATCCACATCCACGACAACAATCGGAGGCCGACCACGCAGATAGATGCGCTCGGCCGCGCGCGCCTTCTGTAGCGCGGCAATGGCGCGCCGCATCGGCGCGATGGCCCGCCCCGGCGTCGCCACTTCGAGCGCGCGCTGCGCGTCCCACATGTAGTTGTACGCTTCGAGCAACGGCTTGTTCACGGCGATCACCGGCGAGTCGGTTCCCTCCGCTGCCTCCAGCTCGTTGCCGCTCGCGTTCGTCGCGGTGTCTGCCTTCGCGAGCAGTACCGCTGGATCAATTTTTCCGGCGAGGCGCTCGTCGTTTTCGCCTGGCTCCGCACCCTCTTCTCCGTCGCCCAGGCGTGAGAAAATGATTGCGCCCACGCGCTTGCGCAGCTTCGTCTGGTCGCGCGCGATGCGCGCCGATTCGGAGCGCAGCGTGTCTACCCGAAGCCGGGCGCGCCGTTTCTCCAGTGCCTCCGTGAGCAGCAGCAGCATGCGCTGGCTCAGCGCGCCCTCGATCTCCGGTGGTGGTGCGCCTTCTACCGCGACCGAGTCGTACTCTCCCGCGCGCGCGATGCGGATCACGCGCGTCTCCGATGTCCCGCGCCAGCGTTCGCTGGAATCGGGCAACGCGGGCGACAGGCCGTCATTCGCCACGGCACGGAGGTGAACCACATCTCCCGCCTTGAGCCCGAGTGCGGTGACATCGATTGTCGCCCGCAACTGTACTTCATGGGCGCGCGGCAGCCGGGTGAGGCCGAGCATCCCCGATTTGAAAGTGAAGCTTTCGCCAGCGCCGGAACTCACGATGTATTCAAAGCCCGCGAGCACGATGCCGATGTCGTCCCGGCCATTCGCCGCGAGAGCGATGCGCCCAGCCGGTGTGACCAGCGTCGTGTCAGACGCAGGCGCCCGAATGACCAACGCGGGGATGGAGTCGGGCCGGGGCGTGAGGGTCAGCATTCGCGTGCCCCCTGCGGCGACAAGCCGAACGATGGTCGGCCGATCCGGCATCGCGAAACGGCTGCTCCAATGTCCGTCGCGCTCAGCAAGTCGCAGCACTACGTCGCCCAGCAAGCCAGTGACCGCAGCGCCAGCGGCTGCATCGAGTTCCACCGTGCTGCCCACCAACCCGGCGACGTCACCGGGGTCGCTCAGCGTCCGGGTCGCGCCTCCTGCGTATTGGGGCTCTGTCACGGAAACGCGGACAATGCCCAGACCGCGTGCGGGAAGTGCCGCTTTCGCGCCACGCGCAA
>JBKJKH010000040.1:0-6223 GCA_046597595.1 Gemmatimonadaceae bacterium | reverse complement strand
GCCCCGTTCGGCGGCCAGTGCGATCACATCAGCGCCTCCGCCGGGTTGTCCTTCCGCTGCCGCAATCAGGCTGCCGCCCGCGGCCTTCAGGTCGCGCAGATCGCGCAACCGCGCGCGTGCAATGCCTTCCTCGTCAAAGACGAAACCCGAGCGATCGACGAGCCCGCAGACGCGAATGCGATCATCGCCGGCGGTGGCGCCGCCGCGCGACTGCCCGAACTGATCGAGCAACTCACGACCGATGGCCCCGACCCCGAGCAGGATCACCTGGCGCGGCGCGTGGGAGGGGAGCGCCGGCGCGCGATTGATGACGCGGACGCGAGCCCCGGGTGACGAGGATGCCACGACAGCGTCCAGCGCGCGGGTAAGGTCCGCCGCGAGATCCTCCCCGGATTCAACCCCCACCGACAGGCGCAACAGCGACCCGTTGATGCCAGCCCGCTCACGCGCCACCGCATCCATGGATGCGTGGGTCATGGTCGCCGGATGCGCGATCAGGCTCTCCACTCCGCCCAGCGATTCAGCAAGAGTGAAATACCGCAGCGCACTGGTGAAGCGTTCGACCACCTCCACCCCACCCGCAAGCTCGAAGCTCACCATGGCGCCGAAGCCGCGCTGCTGCGCCCGGGCGATGGCGTGCCCCGCGTGCGACGTGAGGCCCGGATAGTAGATCCGCTCCACCGCTTCGTGGCCGCAGAGGGCTTCCACCACATGCTCCGTGCTCGCCAGGTGCTGTGCCATGCGCACATGCAATGTCCGCACGCCACGGAGCGTGAGGTAGCTGTCAAACGGCGCGCCCGTGATGCCGAGGCAATTCGCCCACCACGCGAGTTCGGCGCCTAACGCCTGGTCCGCCGCAATCACGGCCCCACCCACCACGTCGCTGTGCCCGTTGAGATACTTCGTCGTCGAGTGCACCACGAGATCGGCGCCGAAGTCGATGGGACGCTGGAGGACCGGCGACAGGAAGGTGTTGTCGACGACGGAGATCGCACCCGCCTGCCTGCCTGCTGCGAGCACGCGCCGCAGGTCAGTGATGCGCAACAATGGATTGCTCGGCGTTTCGATCCACAGCAGCCTTGGCCGGAGCAGGGCAATTTCCGTCGCGGCAGCGGCATCGGTCAGATCCACGAACTTCACGTCAAAGTGTCCACGCGCCGAAAGCGCGCGCAGGAGTCGCTGTGTGCCCCCGTAGCAGTCGTGCGCCGCGACCACGGTATCCCCGGGACGCACGAGCTGGAGCACCAGCGTCACAGCGGACATCCCGGTGCTTGTGACAGTTGCGCACGCTCCACCCTCGAGATCGGCAAGCGCTTCGGCGAGCTGCGAGCGCGTGGGATTGCCACTGCGCGTGTAGTCGTACGTGCGGGGCGTGCCAAAGCCCGCGAAGGCGAAGGTCGACGAGAGGTGAATCGGTGGAACGACGGCGCCGTGTGCCGTGTCGGTGGCAATGCCCGCCCGTACGGCGCGCGTCGCCGCAGACGATGTCTGGTGGTCCGTCATGACACCTCTCCGCGCACTGCGACGCGCAGGATCTGGCCGATCTTCTCCGGCTCGGTGAGGAACGCATCGTGTCCGAACGTCGTCTCGAGCAATTCGACGCGGGCTGGCGCGCCGAGCTCACGAGCCAGCTGCCGTATCTGCGATTCCGGCACAATGAGATCGCCCTCGGCTGCAACGAGCGTTGCGGGCACCCGCACCCCTGCCGGCCGCACGCGATGGAGATCCGCGGAGAGCGACAGCGCGAGGAAACGCTCGGCGCTCCATGTGGCGGCAAAGCGCTCGCCGCAGTGGCGCAGGTATCGCTCGACGGGAAACTCGGCGTCAGCAACGCTCCGCTCCAGCGGAAGCGCATCGAATCGCTCGCCGAACTCACGCGCACTGCGGTACGTCGTCATCGCCAGCGAGCGCGCGAGCGCCAGCGCTGCCTGCGAACGCCCCGCCGCGAGCCCGAGCTCGACGATCCGGCGCTGAACGGAGCGCACGGCAGTACTCATCGGGTGTGGTTCGTGCGCTGCTCCGATAACCACAAGGCGCTCGGCACGATCTCCATAGCGTTCCGCGAACGCGAGCGCCACCATCCCGCCGTACGACGCGCCGATGATGGCATGCGCACGCCGTACGCCGAGTGCGTCGAGCACGCAGCGCAATGCGTACGCCTGGTCATGGGTTGTGACAGTGCGCGCGGGCCGACCGGTTGGCGCACGTCCGCCATCGAGAAAATCGATGCTGAGCACGCGGAACCGCGCGGTATCGATCGCGCGGTGCGCGCCTACGACCGGCTCCCACCAGCCTGCCGAGGCGTCATCCGCCGTCGTGGTGACATGCTTCGTGGCGGAAATACCGCCAAGGACGATGATGAGCGGGGCCCCGGCCGGCCCACTCAGCTCATACGCCGGCAGCAGCGACTTCTTCCGTCGCGCGGGCTGCGGGGTGCGTTCAAACGATGCGATCTCTGGCACGTCGGTCTCCACGTTGGTGCACAGCCGGACCTGCTTGACCGCCGCCGATGCCGGTGCTGACGCAACGCAGGACCATCACAGCCGGTGGCTGCAACGTCCCTGAAAAAACGAAAACGCCCGGGCAGATGACACCGCCGGGCGCGTCGCGTTTTAGCACTTTGTTTAACGTGGCGGCAAGAGGCGGCAAATGACCACGAGACTTCGATTGTGTATGCAGGATATCGCCGTCATTGCCGCGCGTCAAGCCATCTGCCATCCTTTGCCATGCTTTGCCACGCCTTGGCGTCACGCACCATGCATTACGAATGACAACAGGAGAGACAACATGCGCGGTTTGCTCATCACGTTGGGGATCACGCTCACGCTCACCGCCTGCGCACGCGACAAACCCTCCGCGGCGACCGCCGATTCCCCGACACGACGGCAGATAGACAGCGCTATTGGAGTGTCCGGATTGCCCGGCGCACAGGGCGTGACGAAGGCGATGGGCGTCGCCGACTCGGCAGCCGCCAGCGCGGCGCGTCTCGATTCGGCAGACAAGTCGCCATAGCGCGGCGACGGCGCTACCTTGGAATCGCTCCACTTGGTGGCATTCATTCTCGGAGGCGTTACGTGCGTAGACATTTGCTGTTGCTCGGACTTGGAATGATCCCCGCTGCGCTCATGGCGCAGGCAGCCCAGACGCCCGCCACGCCGGCGCCCCTGCTTCCGGCCGCGCAGCAGATTGCGGCCGCCGTGCTCCCCCTCCCCGCCGAGTTCCGCGAGGATGCAACGGTATTGGGCTACAATGCCGACAGCCCGAAGCTGGCGACGCTGCGCAAGGGCAACGGCGCGTTCACCTGCCTCGCCACCGACCCCACCGCACCACGATTTCACGTGGCGTGCTATCACCGGTCCATGGAGCCCTTCATGGCACGCGGGCGCGCGCTGCGCGCATCCGGCGTGAAGGGTGAGCGCGTCGATTCCGTGCGCTTCGCTGAGGTAAAGTCGGGCAAGCTCAAGATGCCCAGGGAACCCGCAGCGCTGTACTCCCTTACCGGAGCCCCAAACGCATACGATCCGGCGACCAACACGACCTCGGGGGCGCGGGCGCTGTTCGTCATCTACATCGCAGGTTCGACTGCGGCGTCGACCGGTCTGTCTTCGAAGCCGCAGGAAGGCTCGCCGTGGATCATGTTCCCTGGCACACCGAAGGCGCACATCATGCTCGTGCCGAAGATGTGACGCGCCTTCCGCTCCGCTCCCGTTTCGTTCACGGACGCACCTGGAGCCGCTCGGCATTGCCGCGCGGCTCTTCCCACACATTATCTCGACGAAGGCGGTTCTCGCATGCTGATTCTTTCGAGGGTCCACCACGTGCGCTTCGCGCTGGTCATGCTGTCGCTGCTCATGGTGACACGGCAAGGCCCGCTGGGCGCGCAATCGCGAGACACCAACAGGACACGCGTCGCGATCGACTCCGTTGCCAAAAGCTATCTGGCCGGCGGCAAAGCGGCGGGAATGTCCATCGCAGTCGTTCGCGGGCGTGACACACTCGCGCTCAAGGGGTATGGCTTCGCCGATCTCGAGTTCGACGTCCCCACCCCTGATCGCGCCATCTACGAGATCGGCTCCGTCACCAAACAGTTCACGGCCGCCGCCATCCTCCTGTTGCAGGAGCGCGGCAAGCTCACGCTCGATGACGCACTCACGAAGTATCTGCCGAACTATCCCACGCAAGGGCATGCCATCACGATCCGGCGCTTGCTCGACCACACCTCCGGTATCAAGGGCTACACGGAGATGCCGGAGTTCACGACGTTCATGATGAAGCACGTCGATCGCGACTCGCTGGTGGCGCTCTTCTCCGCGCGTCCGTTCGATTTTGCTCCCGGCGAGGCAGAGGTGTACAACAATTCTGCCTACTTCCTCCTCGGCCTCATCATCGAGAAAGTGAGTGGCGACACGTACGCGAACTTCGTCGCGAAGAATCTCTTCGAGCCAGCAGGGATGATGGACTCGCGGTATTGCAACGAGCGCGCAATCTTCAAGCGTCGCGCGCATGGCTACGACACAGGCCCGACGGGGCTCATTCGCGCGGGGTACCTCGATCATCTCTGGCCGTACGCCGCCGGTTCGCTGTGCGCGAGCGCGGGAGATCTTGTCGCGTGGAATCGGGCATTGCACGGTGGACGCGTGCTCTCGGCGGCATCGTACCGTGAGATCACAACGCCCGGGACGTTGAACGACGGAACGCGCCTCCGCTACGCAAAAGGGCTGGCCGTACACACCGTGGCAGGCCACCGGGCCATCGAGCATGGTGGCGGCATCAACGGATTTCTGTCGTCGTCCAACTATTTTCCCGATGACGATGTGGTCATCGTCGTGCTCATCAACACCGCAGGACCGGTAGGTGCCGATGCCGTCGCTGCGTCGCTCGCCGAAGTCGTGCTTGGAAAGAAGACGCTCACCAGCCAGCCGTTCAACGGAGATGTCTCGCGCCTTGCAGGCACCTATTCCGGCGTGGGCCGGGGCCGCGAGATGAGGCTTGTGGTCGCCGCAGACAGCGGCGGTCTTACGTTCGGACGCGCGGGGGGGCCGAGACGCCTTGCCCGTTTCGTGGGCAGCAACACCTTCATGATTGGCGACACCCGGTACACCTTCATCGGCGGCACGGACGCACAAACACAGTTGCAGGTCGACGCGGTCTACGGGCTCTCACGGCTTGCACGCAAGCCGTGAGGAGCAGCATCGCGCCATAGGACAACCTCCCCTCGCGTACTGGCACTGCCCCGCCTGCCCGCCTTTGCGTAGACTCCATCACAGTGACTGACGCCGCCACGCATCTCGACACCGCCTCCATTTTTTCCGGACCCGGAGATATGGCAACGCGGTGTCGGGCGATCGACTGGTCGGCCACCGCGCTGGGCTCGCCCGATGATTGGCCAGCCGCACTTCGCACCACCGTGCGCATGGCGCTCGAATGTCCGTTTCCCATAAACCTGTGGTGCGGGCCAGACCTGCAGCTCATCTACAACGACGGCTATCGCGCCGTGCTCGGTGCAAAACACCCAGCCGCCCTTTCACGTCCGGGACGGGAAGTCTGGGCCGAAATCTGGCCTGAGATCGCACCGCTCTTCGAAACGATTCGCGCGGGCGGCGCGCCAGTGTTTGCCATCGATGCACCCTTCGTCATGGAGCGCACCGACAGTCACCAGCCGGACGCAGCCTGGTTCACGTATTCACTCAGTGCCATTCGTGATGAGGCTGGAGCGATCGTCGGGTTTCTCAACGTCGCGTCGGAGACGACCGCGCGACTGAATGCGGAGCGTGAAGCGGCCACCGCGCGCGCCTCGGCCGAAGAAGCCGAACGCGTCATGCGCGATGTGTTCTCGCAAGCACCGGCATTTCTCGCCGTCCTCCGCGGCGCAAACCACGTGTTCGAGTTCGCCAACGACGCGTACGTCCGCCTCGTGGGTGACCGCGATCTCATCGGGAAGCCGGTCGCCGAAGCACTACCGGAAGTACGCGCACAGGGGTTCGTTGACCTGCTCGACAAGGTCATCGCCACCGGCACACCGTACGTCGGCCGTGAAATTCCCGTCACGCTCGAGCGAAGCGGTGGCCAGACGGAACTGCTCTACGTGGACTTTGTGTATCAACCGCTGAGCGATGGCGCGGGAGCGCATGTCGGCGTCGTCGCGCATGGCGTCGATGTGACCGCGGCCGTCGTCGCGCGACGGGAACTGGAGCGCCTGTGGAAAGAGAGCGAGCACGCCCGC
>JBKJKH010000180.1:0-5394 GCA_046597595.1 Gemmatimonadaceae bacterium | reverse complement strand
CGCACGCCCTCGACATCAGCAAAGCCGAGGGAGCGCAGCGCGCCCGTGACGGCCTCACCCTGTGGATCGAGGATGCCGCGCCGCGGAACGATGTGCACAGCCACGCGATACCGGCTCATTCGTCGATCTCCTGCCGCGGAGGCAAGGTCGAAGGCATGGTCGGAGGCGGCGACGGCGCTTCGAACGAAGCCGGAGCTGGCTCTGCGCCGCGAGAGGCAGCGGATCCTTCGGGCATCTCGCCGCGAGGCGGACGCTCTCCACGATCCGGTCGATCGCCGCGATCGGCTCGCCCGCGCCGGCGGCGACGCTTCTTTCTCGCGAGCGCTTCGGCCGCCTCGTCGCCTTCGGGGGCAGTGGCATCCGTGAGAGAGCCCGGCTCGCGAGGCTCACGCTCCGGCCGCGGCGTGCGCTCGGGCCGTGGTTCGCGCTCGGGCCGTGGCTCGCGCTCAGGCCGTGGTTCGCGCTCAGGCCGTGGCTCGCGCTCAGGCCGTGGCTCGCGCTCTGGCTTGCGTTCCTTCTTGTCAGGGCGTGCCCCACGCTCGCCTTCACCCCGATGTGGACGCGCATGCCGCTCGCTCCGATCGACCCGCGGCGCGCGCTCCATCGGCACCTCGTCGATGACGGTCGCGTCTTCGAGATCCGCGTCGCCGTTCGGCTCCTCTTCCAAAAAGATCGTCGGCGTTGCCGGTCGGTCGATGATGCGCAGGACCGCCGACTGAAGGATGCCGAAAACGATGTAGCCCATGAGCGCGGGGAAGAAGAACTCGCGCGGGAGGAATACGACGCACAGGAGGCTGCCGACGACGAGCAGGCTTCCGATGATCTGCCGCGTGGTCCGAACGCCAATCGCGGGAACCGTCGGGTAGGGGACGTTGCTCACCATCAGCGCGGCGAGCAGTCCCATCAGGAATCGCATCAAGGTGTGCCATGGAAGATCGGCAAGCACCTTGTTGTCCCCGAAGAAGAGGATGGTGTTGTTGTAGAGATCCGTCTGGCCAAACCAGATGTACGTCGCCAGCGTCATGCCGGCAGCGGGACTCGGCAACCCATGGAAATGCGTCTTCGCCGTTCCCGCCTGCTCCACATTGAATCGTGCAAGGCGAGTCACGGCGGCGGCCGTGTAAACGAACACCCAGATCCAATCCCATCCTGTCTGGTTCAGCACGGCGAAGTACATGATCATCGCGGGCGCGAGGCCGAACGAGATCGCATCAACAAGGGAATCCAGTTCCTCGCCGAAGCGTGTCCCGGTACCGGTCGCGCGCGCGATCCGCCCGTCGAGCATGTCCGCGACCCCGCCGAGCACTACGAAGAGTGTGGCGGATCCAAACTTTCCGCGCGAGGCCTGGACCATCGCGAAGATGCCGAAGAACAGGTTCAGCAGCGTGGCGCCGCTCGGAAGCAGCACCACCACATTGCGGCTCGTGGGAAGCCGGCGGGTGCGCCGTACGATCATGGCAGCTCTCCCAACGTCGTCACGCCCGCCGTCATCGTACCGATGGCGACGGACGCCTGTGCGTTCTCGCGACTCGTTTTCTCTCCGGCGGCATTCAGGAACTTACCCGGATTGTAGTGCCGGAAGCGGACCACGCCGCTCACCGGCGCCACGAGCGGGCGTTCGCCGCGTTCGCCACGGCGTTCAGGATCGCGGAAGCGATACGCGACCCCCAGCGTGACCAGCGCCAGCACGAATGCGAGGAGCCAGAGCGGCCACGAGCGCATGACCACGGCAACGACGAAAGCGAGCGCAGCGATGATCGCCGAGCCAATTATGAAAGGAAGCCCTTCGCGGGCAAAACTCATCAGTGGGTCTCCAGGGGAGCCTCGCCGCCGGTGAGGCGGCGGTAGGCGTCGCGATAGCGCTCACTGGTAGCGCGTACGACGTGTTCAGGAAGGGGCGGCGGAGGCGCTTCGCCGTTCCAACGACCCGCGCGACGCTCGCCATCGAGATAATCGCGCAGCGGCTGCTTGTCGAAGCTGGGTTGCGCACGACCGGGCGCATACCCCTCACTCGGCCAGAACCGTGAGCTGTCCGGCGTGAGCACTTCATCGATCAGCAACGTGCGCCCATCGACTGTGCCGAACTCGAACTTCGTATCGGCGACGATGATGCCGCGCTCCGCCGCGACGTTTCGCCCTCGTTCGTAGATGCGTCGCGACAGCGTTTCCAGCTCCGTCGCGGGACCTGCGCCAATGATCTCCGCCATCCGGCGCGCAGTGATGTTCTCGTCGTGGCCGTGTTCGGCCTTGGTGGCCGGGGAGAAGAGCGGAGGCTGCAGCTGCTCGCTCTCCCGCAGGCCCTCCCGCAGTGGTTCGCCTGCGAGCGTGCCGTGCTGCTGGTACTCCTTCCACGCAGAACCGGAGAGATATCCCCGTACCACGCATTCGACAGGGAAGACCTCTGTCCGGCGACAGAGCATCGCGCGTCCAGCAAGGACTTGCCTATACGGTGCGAGCGTCGGCTCCTCGCCGATGATCTCATCCGCATCGGCCGAAAGCATGTGGTGTGCGGTCTCATTCTCGAGCTGCCGCAACCACCAGGCGGTGGTTTGCGTGAGCACCGTGCCCTTGCCCGGCACCGGCTCGCGCATCACGACGTCGAACGCACTGACCCGATCGCTCGCGACGAGCAGGAGGCGGTCGCTTCCGAGCGCATACACCTCGCGCACCTTCCCGCGACGCACGAGCGGCAATGGCAACACCACCTCCGCCAGCGCGTTCATACCCGAATCTCCTCGCGTTCAAAACCCGAGCCGGAGGTGCCGGCAAGGAGCGGCGCGACGACCTCCTCGAGAAACTCGTCGACCTGCTGCGGCGCACGTCCCACAAAGCGTTGCGGCGTGATGGCCGCACGCAGGTCGTCGAGGGGCACGCCAAACGTCGCGTCGGCGGCGAGGCGCTCGAGCAGGTCGTTCGGAGCACCCTCGTCCTTGACCCGTCGCGCGGCGTCTACCGCATGGCGCCGGATGTGTTCGTGCGCTTCCTGCCGGTCGCCTCCGGCGCGGACAGCACGCACGAGAATCTCCTCGGTCGCCATGAACGGCAACTCATCACGCACCCGCGCGCCGATGCGCTGCGGATGCACCTCGAGTCCACCGGCGACGTTGTGCATGAGGACGAGAATCGCATCGGTGGCAAGGAAACTCTCGGGGATCGCGAGCCGCCGGTTGGCGCTGTCATCGAGCGTACGCTCGAAGAACTGCACGCTGTGCGTCTGGTTCGCGTTCGGCTCGAGTGAAAGCACGAACCGTGCAAGCGAGGAGATGCGCTCGCTCCGCATCGGGTTGCGCTTGTACGCCATGGCCGAGGAACCGATCTGCTCGGTCTCGAAAGGCTCCTCCATCTCGCCGAAGGCCTGGAGGGCGCGGATGTCGACGCTGAACTTCGCTGCACTGGCTGCCACACCGGACACCGCGCCGAGGACCTGCGCATCGAGCTTGCGGGTGTAGGTCTGTCCCGTGATGGGCAGGGAGGAGGCGAATCCCATCGCGGCCGTCACCATCTCGTCCAGCCTCCGCACCTTGCCGTGATCCCCGCTGAAGATCTCGAGAAAGCTCGCCTGCGTCCCCGTCGTGCCCTTCACGCCACGGAAGGGCAGGGTCGCGATGCGATGATCGAGATCCGCCAGGTCGATGACGAGATCCTGCATCCAGAGCGTCGCGCGCTTTCCGACCGTCGTCAGCTGTGCCGGCTGGAGGTGCGTGTAGCCGAGGGTCGGCTCGTCGCGCCATTGACGGGCGAATGCAGCCAGGGTGCGGAGAACCTCCATCACCTTGGCGCGCAGCAACTCCAGGCCGCGGCGCATGATGATGAGATCTGCGTTATCGGTGACGAACGCGCTCGTTGCGCCGAGATGAATGACCGCTGCGGCAGCAGGCGCAGCATCCCCATACGCGCGCACGTGCGCCATCACGTCATGGCGGAAGCGGCGCTCGTATGTGGCAACCCGTTCAAAGTCGATGGTGTCGACGGTGGCCCGCATCTGTTCCAGCGCCTCGCTTGTGATGCTCTCGACACCGAGCTCACGCTCCGCTTCCGCCAGCGCGAGCCAGAGCCGCCGCCAAGTCGCGTGACGCCGCTGCGGCGACCACAGTTCGACCATGGCACGCGACGCGTAGCGCTCCGCCAACGGCGACGAATACCGGTCGTGCTCACTCATCGCAGCACGAAGTCGGTGGAGTAGATCTGTCCGCGCCGCTCGAAGAACAGGCGCACCGGTCCGCGCGCGCCTGTGGCAACAAGCGCGCGTTCGACCTGCGTCGCGTCCTCGATGGGCGTGCGGTTCACCTGCACAATGACGTCGTCCGGCTGGAGCCCCAGCTCGTCGATGACTCGATCAGACACACGCGTCACGACCGCGCCCTTGGCCGACCGCACGCTTCGCTCCGCGCGAATGGCGGGCGTGAGCGTCACGAGCTCGAGCTCGCGCATGACCGTCACGCGCGGCGCCGAGACATCGGGAAGGTCCGCCACCCGAACTGTCACGGCGACATCTGCGTTCCCACGGCGCAAGACGAGCGGCACGCTTTCGCCCACACGCAGGTCCAGCAGTTCGGCATCCCAGTCAAAGGCATTCCGGATGATGCGACCGCGCGAGCGGGCAATCCGGTCACCCACCTGCACGCCGGCGCGATCTGCCGGAGACCCGGGCACGAGTCGTGTCACGATCGCGCCAGATCGCGCTGCGGAAATCGCGTCGTTCCCGCTCACCAGCTGCAGCTTCACGCCGATCCACGGACGCCGCACCGCACCATGCGCGAGCAGGTCCTCCGTCACGCGCTTCACGCGATCGATGGGAATCGCGAAACCGAGGCCGATGGAGCCGCCGGAGGGAGAATAGATGGAACTGTTGACCCCGACCACCTGACCCGCGGCATTCACGAGTGGGCCGCCGGAGTTGCCCGGGTTAATCGACGCGTCCGTCTGAATCATGTTCACGTAGACGCCGCCGCCTTCGCCCCCGGCTGCGAGGTTCCGCCCCACACCACTGATCACGCCGGCCGTCACGCTCGGCTCGGTGTTGCCGAGGAGGAGTCCGTACGGGTTGCCGATCGCCACGGCCCACTCGCCCACGACGAGATCCGCCGACGTCCCAAGGATCGCGACGGGCAAGTTTTTCGCCTCGATCTTGAGCACCGCGAGATCATTCGACTCATCGGCTCCAATCACCCTCGCGGGGTAGGTCGTTCCGTCGCGCATAGCGACCGTCACCTTCGTGGCGCCCGCAACCACGTGGGCGTTGGTGACGACGACCCCGTCCTGGCGGATAATGAATCCGGACCCGAGGCCGGGCGCGACACGCTCGCCGGACCTGCGGCCGAAAAAATAGTCGAACGGGTCTGCCGCCACGCGTTCGACGATTTCGGTCTGCACCGTCACCACGGCAGGCGCGAC
>JBKJKH010000012.1:0-4386 GCA_046597595.1 Gemmatimonadaceae bacterium | reverse complement strand
AAGGCTTTCCTCATCAAGCAGAACGCGCTCGCGCTCGCCATTGGCGTCGTGATCGGCGCCGCGATGGGCGATGTCGTCAAGGGCGTCGTGGACGACGTCATCATGCCGATCGTGGGTTTCGCCGCTCCTGGGGGAGCGTGGAAGAACGCGACGATGGACGTGGGGCCCGTCCGGTTTCTCATCGGCGACCTCGCCTCCCGCATCATCGGCTTCATCATTGTCGCGTTCGTCGTCTGGCAACTTGCCAAATGGTTTCTCAAGCCGGGCCCCGAAGCGCCGACCAAGCCCTGCCCGTTCTGCCGCATGTCGCTCGACCCTGCCGCAACGCGCTGTGCGCACTGCACGAGCCAGCTGGGGCAGGGTGAACACACTCTCGATGCAATGGCCGTCAGGGAACCGGCGCGCCCGCCATATCGGTCCTGACGACCTTCCCGACTTTCGCCTTCACGAGCCCGTCCTCGATCGTCTTCGCATCGCCGACAATCAGCACCACCATGTTGCGCGGATCGACGTACTTCTGCGCAACGCGGCGTACGGCGACGGCAGTGACGCCGTCGATGCGGCGTGAGTACGCGTCGTAGTAGTTCCCGGGAAGGCCATACAGCGCCAGCGGCACAAGCTGTCCCGCGATGTCGCCCGTGCTCTCGAAGCTGCCGGGAAGCTGCAGCTGGAGATACCGTTTCGCCTTCGACAGCTCGTCGGCCGGTACGGCGCGGCGGATGGCCGCGAGCTCCTTCATGAACTCCATGAGCGCGGAATCCGTCTTCGCCGTCACCACCTCCGCCCGCGCCACGAAGGGCCCCGGCTGGCTGCGCATCGCAAAGCCTGAGAAGGCGCCATAGGTGTAGCCCTTCGTCTCGCGCAAGTTGTTGTTCAAGCGGCTCGTGAACGATCCGCCAAGTATCGTGTTCATGACCTGCAACGGGAAATAGTCCACGGTGGCGCGCGGCACGCCGACGGCGCCGATCCGAAACGACGACTGTGCCGCGCCGGGCTTGTCGATCAGGTACACCGTGGTGGCGTGCGCAGCGAGGGGACGGGCGAACACCACCTGCGGCACCGGCGCCCGCTGCCATCCCTTGAACAGTGCGGTGATGCGCCGTTCGATGTCGGCCGGCGCCACATCGCCGACGACAATGAGCGTCGTGTTATTCGGGCGATAGTGCGTCTGGTAGAAGCGCACGATGTCGTTCCGCGAGATGCCCTGCACCGTCTGCTCCGTGCCCGTCCCCGGCCTGCCATACGGGTGTCCGTTACCGTAGAGCAAGGCCGGATATGCGCGATCGGCGATTGCCGGTGCGTTGTCGCGCAGCTGCAGCAGGGCCGTGAGGCGGTCCTTACGGATCCGCTCGAGATCCGCCGCTGGGATCGCGGGATTCAGCACGACGTCCGCAAAGAGCGCCAACGCGCTGTCGAGCTGCCGCGTTGGCGTGTGCAACGAAAGCTGCGACGCGTCCCATCCGCTTCCCGTGCGCAGCTGCACACCGAGGAACGCGGCCTGGTCAGCAATCTGGAGCGCATCGCGCGTGCGCGTGCCTTCATCCAGCAGGTCGGCGGTGATCGACGCCAGGCCAAGCTTGTCGGGCGCGTCTGCCTCCGATCCCGTCCGCACCAGCATGATGAGGTCGGCCACCGGAAGCTCGTGATGCTCGACCACCCACAGCGTCAAGCCGTTAGGCAGGACCCGCGTCACGATGGGCGGCACGGTCAGCGGCCGCAGCCTGCCGGACACCGGAGGCTTGGTGACGGGGTTGGGCGTGGAAGTCTGCGCAGAGAGCGCGGGCGCGAGCGCGACGAGGCAGGCCGTCGCGAGGCGGATACGGTTGCTCACTGGACGACCCCCCGCACCATCAGCTCTTTCTTCCCTTCCGGGACGACGGTCAGGACGACGCGCGGCCTGGCGAGCACCGACGCCGCGACGCGTTGGACGTCGGCAATCGTCACGCCCTCATAGCGCGCGGCATCCTTCTGCACGAAGTCCGGCGTCCCTGCATAGTAGTTGTAGTAATTCAACTGATCGGCCTTGTTGACGACACTCGACAGGTTGTCGAGAAAGCCCGCGAGGAACGTGTTCCGCGCGCGCGCGAGCTCCCGATCCGTCACGCCCTCGCGAATGAGCGTGCGCACTTCCTCGTCCACAATGCGCGCCATCTCGTCGGGCGCATGGCCCGGCTTCGGTGTAACCGCGATGCTGAACGATCCGTCAAGGCGGCCGCTGAACTGGTTCGCGGACACATCCTGTGCGACCTGCATGTCGTAGACGAGCCGCTTGTAGAGCCGTGAGTTCTTGTCGCCAGCGAGGATGTTCGCGAGCAGGTCCAGGGTTGCATCGTCCTGATGAAATCCCTTGACCGAGTGCCACGTATAGTAGAGCCGCGGGAGCTGCACCTTGTCCTCGAGCACGAGGAAGGTGTCACGCACCAGAGTCATCGCCGGGACGGTCGGCCGAGGAGGCATCTGTGGCCCGCGCGGAATCGGGCTGAAGAGGCGCGTGACCAGGGTCTTCACCGAATCCGCGTCGAAGTCGCCCGCGATGGCGATGGTCGCGTTGTTCGGCGTGTAGTACGTGCGAAAGAACCCTTTCACGTCCTCCAGCGACGCGGCGCTGAGATCGTCCATCGAGCCGATCGTTGTCCAGTGATAGGGATGCCGTTCCGGGTAGAGCGCCGCGCTGATCGTCTCGAAGGCGCGCCCATAAGGCCGGTTGTCGTAGCTCTGGCGTCGCTCGTTCTTCACGACGTCGCGCTGCAGGTCAAGCTTCTTCTGGTCCATCGTAGGGAGCAGCCATCCCATGCGGTCCGCCTCCAGCCAGAGCGCGAGCGGCAGCGCATTGGACGGCATCCACTCGTAGTAATTCGTACGGTCGCCATTCGTGGACCCGTTGTTGTTGCCACCGGCGCCCTCGAGCCAGGTATCGAACGCGCCGACCGGCACGTTCTCCGACCCCATGAACATGATGTGCTCAAAAAGATGGGCGAACCCGGTGCGACGCATTTGCTCGTCGCCCGACCCGACGTGGTACCACACGTTCACGGCCACAAGGGGCACGGACGTGTCTTTGTGCAGGATGACCGTCAGGCCGTTCGCCAGCGAAAACGTCTCGAATGGGATCCTGGGCACGGATTGCGCGTGAGCTCCGGATGCCGCGAGCAGCACTCCGGCGATAGCGGCGCGGACCATTTTTCTCTTCATGAACTCTGGGCTGAGGGAAGCAGGTTAGAGGGTCGTACGTACCGAAAGGGTTGACCCTCCCGCGATGGCACGGTCGCTGTCGGCCAGATCTCCGCGCTCTTGATGCGACACTGAACGTTGTCCTGGCGGCCATTCGAGGTACAGGGGGCTAGATTCTTCTCTGGCAATCTCAGCTTCCGCCTCAGCCACAGTCTCCACTATGCAGACGAAGGAAGAAGTCGGCGTCCGCCTCCGCTCCCTCGGCGTCGTCGGCGCCGGAGCCATGGGAAGCGGCATTGCCGCCCTTGCCGCATCGGCCGGGATCCCGGTTGTCCTCCTCGACATCCCCGGACCTCAAGGCGATCGGGGCGCTCCCGCTCGCGAGGGGCTCAAGCGCTCCCTCGGTGCCAAGCCGGCCGCGTTCATGCACGCCGACCGCGCCTCGCTCGTTCGCACCGGCAACACCGAGGACGACCTTGGCCTCTTCGCCGATGTGGACTGGGTCATCGAGGCGATCATCGAGCAGCCGGAGCCGAAGCGCGCACTCTACGAGCGCCTCGAAAAAGTGCTCAAGCCCGGCGCCGTGGTTTCGTCGAATACCTCGGGCATTCCAATGGAGACGCTCATCGCGGGGCGCAGCGAGCGCTTCAAGAAGAACTTTCTGGGTACGCACTTCTTTAATCCGCCGCGGTACATGCACCTCCTCGAGCTGATCCCGACGCCCGAGACCTCGCCTGCGGTATTCGACGCCGTGCGCGAATGGAGCGAACGACTGCTCGGCAAAGGCATCGTGATCACGAAGGACGCGCCCGGCTTCATCGCCAACCGCCTCGGGCTGTTCGGCGTGACGGAGACGTTCCGCCTCATGAAGGAGTTTGATCTCGGGATCGACGAAGTGGATGCCCTCACCGGCCAGCTCATCGGTCGCCCGAAGTCCGCGACGTTCCGCACCGGCGACCTCACTGGCATCGACGTCCTTCAGCATGTCGCGCGCGGGATGGGCCAGGCTACGGGCGAGGACTTCGCGCTTCCCGAGTGGGTCGACAAGCTCGTCGCGGACAAGAAGCTCGGTGACAAGACCAATGGCGGATTTCGCCGGAAGGCGGGCAAGGAATTCGAAACGCTCGACTGGAAGACCGGCGCATACAGCAGCCAGAACAAGTCACCCATTCCCGAGATCGAACCGCTGCTCAAGTTGCCCCTCGAGAAGCGTCT
>JBKJKH010000623.1:0-9841 GCA_046597595.1 Gemmatimonadaceae bacterium | reverse complement strand
GAGTTCGGCATTCGATCCACGGTGTTGCGTGAGGGTCGAGGGCGCCTACCCGCGATCAGGCGGCCCTTCCGGTGTGGCGTCGCCACCCCGGTTCCCCCCAAGGACGAACTGAGGGCTCAGAGCGAAACCGATTATCGTCACCGGAATGATTTGAATAGCCTGGATCAGGAGCGCAACCGCAACCGCCGTATCGCGGTCCATGCCGAAATGCCGCGCGGTAACGGCGTAGGCCACCTGAAACACCCCCACATTCCCCGGGGTGAAACGGAGCAGGAACCCCACGCTCACAGCCAGGGTGACCGCAACGTTCCCGGCGAATGACAGGGGCGACCCCAGCGCGGCAGCGCTCCAGGCGTACGCTGCGATAATGAGCCCCCACGCGGCGAGGGAAAGTGCAAGCGCTCCCGCGAAGCGAGGGATCGTGGAAAGTTCGCGCACGCTGGCGCCGAACTCTTTCAGGTAACGCTTGAGCGCCACGACCCACTTCTTCCCCTGTGGTGGAGTGCCTGCGGCTGACGCGGGTGATCCGTCGTGCTTTCTCGCAAGGAACGCGATGAATGCGATCATGGCCACGAGCGCGACGATGGCCCACGGCCGCCAGATCGCCAGCGAGCGCGGGAGCGGGAACACGAAGAGCGCAACGACCATCATGACGACGTAGCCCATTACATCGAAAAACCGCTCGAGGGCGACGGTCGCGAGTACCGGCGCCGAATGCACTTTTGCGGCGCGGGCAACAAAGACCACGCGCGCGCCTTCGCCGGCGTTCGCGATGAGCGCATTGTTCAATGCGGCCCCGGCAAATTCCGCCTTGAGTGCCAGCGCGAGCGAGGGAACGCCGATGGGGCGAAGGAAGATCCACCAGCGCACGCCCTTCAACACGAAGGACAGGATGTTGGCGATGACCGCGAGCACGAGCGGCACCGTCTTCGCCCTCCGGAGATCCTCCAGGATGGCCCCCCAGTCCACCTTCGATGCGAAGAGCACCAGCATCGCGATGATGGCCAGCGTGGCGAGCACGCGGAAGACCCGCCCTAACGTCATGTCATAGCTCCGGGAGCGACGCGAACGTGTACTCTCGCGCCCGTAACCCTAGCGTGGCGAGTCGAGTGCGGCATGCGCGGCGGCGAGTCGCGCGACGGGCACGCGATAGGGTGAGCAGGAAACGTAGTCGAGACCCAGTGCGTGACACAGCGAGACCGAACGAGGCTCACCGCCGTGCTCGCCGCAGATGCCCGTCTTCAACGTCGGCCGCACCGCCCGTCCTTCCGTGACCGCCATGCGGATCAACCGCCCGACACCATCGGCATCCAGCACCTGAAACGGATCGTCGGCCAGAATGTTTCGCTCGAGATACGACGGCAGGAAGCGTCCCGCATCGTCGCGGCTCAGCCCGAAGGTCGTCTGCGTCAGGTCATTCGTGCCGAACGAAAAGAAATCTGCTCGCGAAGCGATCCGGTCCGCCGTCAGGGCGGCGCGCGGCAGCTCGATCATCGTGCCGACGAGATACGGCACATCTTCTCCCATAGCGCCCAGCACCTGCGCCGCGACGGCTTCGAGGATGGTGCGCTGGTGATCGAGCTCTTCGACGGTCGCCACGAGCGGAACCATGATCTCGGGCTGGACGTCGATGCCGCGCCGCCTCACGCGCACGGCGGCCTCGAAGATCGCGCGGCCCTGCATCTCCGTAATCTCGGGATACGTGATGCCGAGGCGACACCCGCGATGGCCGAGCATCGGATTCGTCTCGCGCAACGAATCCACGATCCGATTGAGGTCTGTGCGCGAGAGGCCGAGTTCGCGCGCCAGCATCTTCGATTCCTCACCACCATGCGGGAGGAACTCGTGCAGCGGCGGATCGAGGAGACGGATGGTGACCGGAAAGCCGTCCATCGCCTCGAAGATTCCCTCAAAGTCGGCGCGCTGCATGGGCAGCAGTTTCGCGAGCGCCCGCCGCCGCCCCGGCTCATCGCGCGCGACAATCATCTCGCGCATGGCCGTGATGCGCTCCCCTTCGAAGAACATGTGCTCCGTGCGGCACAGGCCGATCCCCTCGGCCCCGAACCCGCGCGCATTGCGCGCATCGCGCGGCGTGTCGGCATTCGCCCTCACCCGCAAGTCGCGCACATCATCCGCCCACTCCATCAACTCGGCGTACGAGCGATAGAGGGGCGCGTTGGCGGGAGACAGGGTGCCGTTCGTGACACGCACGATCTCGCTGGGGACGGTCGGCAGCGCGCCCGTGAAGACGCGGCCGGTCGCGCCATCGAGCGTGAGCCAGTCTCCCTCAGCGACCTCCTTGCCATTCACGCGGAACAGCCGATGCGTGGCGTCGACTTCCACCTCGCGGCAACCGACCACCGCACACTTCCCCATGCCGCGCGCGACAACCGCCGCGTGGCTCGTCATGCCGCCGCGTGCAGTCAGGATCGCGCGCGCCGCATGCATGCCCTCGAAGTCCTCCGGTGTCGTTTCGTCGCGCACCAGGATGACCGCTTCGCCGGTGGCAGCGCGACGGACCGCCTCGTCGGGCTCGAATACGGCGACACCGCTCGCGGCGCCCGGGCTCGCGGGCAGGCCGATGCAGAGCGGCGCCATGCGCACGCTCGGATCGATGATCGGGTGAAGAAGCTGGTCGAGGTGTTCGGGCGGGACACGACGCACCGCCTCGGGTTTGTTGATGAGCCCTTCGTCCACCATGTCCCGCGCGATGCGCACTGCCGCAGCGGCCGTGCGCTTGCCTGATCGAGTCTGGAGCAGGTAGAGCTTTCCACGCTCCACCGTAAACTCGAGGTCCTGCATGTCCCTGAAATGCTTCTCGAGGCGATCCTGCGTTGCAAGCAACTCGGTGTACGCCTCAGGCAACCGTTCGCCCATCTCGTCGATGTGCAGTGGCGTGCGGATGCCCGCGACCACATCCTCGCCCTGCGCATTGACGAGAAACTCGCCGTAGAATTTCCGCTCGCCGGTCGACGGGTCCCGCGTGAAGGCCACGCCCGTGCCCGAGTCGTCGCCCATGTTGCCGAAGACCATGGCCACCACGCTCACCGCCGTGCCCAGGGCGTCGGAAATGTTGTGCACGCGACGGTAATCCACGGCTTTCTTGAGCTTCCAGCTGTTCCATACCGCCTGGATCGCTCCCCAGAGCTGGACCTCCGGATCCATCGGGAACGAGGCACCCGTCCGGTTCCGCACCAGCGCCTTGTACTCTTCGGCCAGGTTCCGCAGCGTCTCTTCGCTGAGCTCGGAGTCGCTCTCCACTCCCTGCATGATGCGCTTTGCCTTGAGCAGGCTCTCGAAATCGTGCATCGGCACGCCGAGCACGACGTCCGCGTACATCTGGATGAAGCGGCGAAACGAGTCGTACGCGAAGCGCGCTTTCCCGCTCTGTTCGGCCAGACCCTGCACCGTCCGATCGTTGAGACCCAGGTTGAGGATGGTCTCCATCATGCCCGGCATCGACACGGGCGCTCCAGAGCGCACCGACACCAGCAGCGGGTGCTTCGCGTCGCCAAAACCACGGCCGGTGACTTCCTCGAGACGCTTGACGCTCCGTGCGACTTCCTCGCGCAGGCCTGCCGGCTCAACGCCGTCGCGCATGAAGCTCACGCACGCGGACGTGGCAATGGTGAACCCTGGCGGGACCGGCACGCCGATGTTCGTCATCTCGGCGAGATTAGCGCCCTTGCCGCCGAGGATCGCGTCCATGCCCCGGGCGCCATCCGCGACGCCGTTGCCGAAAAAATAGACCGTCTGGGTCACGTGCGCGCGGGGATCAGCACCCACAACCGAAACGCAGCTTGTCCGGGTCGGCGGGCGGTGGTGTAGGATAGTCGCCCGAGAAGCAGGCGTGACAGAAACCGCCGGGACCACCGGGCACCGACGACAGCATACCATCAAGGCTGAGATAGCCGAGCGTGTCGACGCCGATTTCCGCGGCAATCTTCTCGTGCGTATCGAGCCGTGACGCAATGAGTTCGTCGCTGCGCGGTGTGTCGATGCCGTAGTAGCACGGCCCGGTGACCGGCGGCGAGGAGATGCGCATGTGAACTTCACGTGCCCCGGCCGCGCGCACCATCGCCACGAGGCCACGGGTTGTCGTGCCGCGAACGATGGAATCATCAACCATCACGACGTTGCGCCCCTCGAGCACTTCGCGCACGGCGTTGTACTTGACCCGCACCTTGGCGTCCCGGCCAGCCTGCGTTGGCTGGATGAACGTGCGCCCGACATAATGGTTGCGGATCAATGCCAACTCGTACGGAAGGCTGGACTCCTCCGCATACCCAAGCGCCGCGGAATTTGAGGAGTCGGGCACGCTGAACACGAGATCTGCGCCGGGGGCGGGCCATTCGCGCGCGAGGCGGCGGCCAAGTTCACGTCGTGCCCGATCGACAGACCCACCGCCGAAGATGTGGCTGTCAGGACGCGCGAAATACACGTACTCGAACACGCACTGCTTGAGTTCCGGTGCACGGCCAAGCTGCGTGGAGTGCAGGCCATCGCGATCGATGGCAACGATCTCGCCTGGCTCCACATCGCGTATCCAGCGCGCACCGACAATATCGAGCGCGCAGGTCTCTGAGGCCACGACCCACGCGTCGCCGAGCTTGCCGAGCGAGAGCGGACGCCATCCACGCGGATCGCGCGCCGCGAGCAACGTGTCACCGACGATCGCGAGCAGGCTGTAAGCACCCTCAACGCCCTGGAGTGCCTCGGCCAGCCGTTCAGTCGGCGTCACTCCGGTGGCGCGCGCCAGGCGTACCAGGATGACCTCCGAATCGTTCGTCGAATTGAAGTAGCCGCCGGCCTCCGTGAGGTCGCTGCGCAACTGGGCCGCGTTCACGATGTTGCCATTGTGCGCCAGCGCGAGTTGTCCCCCGCGCGAACGTACCGCGATGGGCTGCGCATTCTCGATCGTCGACGACCCCGCGGTGCTGTAGCGCGTATGGCCGATCGCCAGCTCGGCCTTGTAGCTGGTCCAGTCAACGTCGAGGCCTTCGGAGACGAGGCCCATGGAGCGGTTGAAGCGCCCATTGCCGTCCTCATCCACGCACACAATGCCCGCCGACTCCTGCCCGCGATGCTGCAACGCGTACAGTCCTGCGTGTGTGAGCGACGCGGCATCCGCGTGCCCCTGTACGCCAAAGATTCCGCACATGGGTCAGGCCGCTCCTGCGAGCGCAGGTTCCGCCACGACTGCCATGCGGCTCGCAATGGCGTCGTGGTACGCTGCGGCGAGTGAAGGAAGGTCAGCGCGCAATTGGACGTCACCCACGTCGACACACAAGCCCGACTCCGCGTGAGACACGGATCCGATGGTCCGCGCAGGAACGCCATGCCGGCGTGCAATCTCCAGCACCCGCGCGGGTTGCGAGGTGGATGTGATGATCCGGCCCTGCGTTTCGCCATACAGGAGGCCGCGTGTCGGTGTCGTGGACCACGCCCTGAGGTCCACGCTCGCACCACGCATTGCTTCGCGGTCGCCAACACAACACTCGGCCAGTGCCACGGCGAGGCCGCCGTCACTGCAGTCATGCGCGGACGCGATGTGACCTGAGGCAATTGCCTCGAGCAGCGCGTCGATGAGGTGCTTCTCGGCATCCAGGTCGCAGCGGGGCGGCGCGCCGGCGACAAGCCCGTGAATGCGCGCGAGATACTCGCTGCCGCCGAGCTCGTTGCCTGGGTCGCCGAGCAGCACGATTGCGTGGCCTGCTGTCCGGAACGTGGCGCGCGTTACGTGTGCTACATCCTCGATCAAGCCGACCATGCCAATCACCGGCGTTGGATAGACCGCGCCAGTCGGGCTCTCGTTGTAAAAGGAGACATTGCCGCCAGTGACGGGAGTATTCAGCGCGGTGCATGCCTCGCCCATCCCCCTGACCGCCTCGCGGAACTGAAAGAAGATTTCCGGTTTCCGCGGGTTTCCGAAGTTGAGGCAATTGGTGATGGCCATCGGTCGTCCGCCGACACACGCAACGTTGCGGGCGGCTTCTGCGACGGCGATGCGCCCGCCGACGCGCGGCTCGAGGTAGACATAGCGGCCGTTGCAATCGGTCTTCACCGCAAGCGCCTTGTTGGTCCCGCGCAGGCGAATCACCGCAGCGTCACCCCCTCCGGGCCCCAGGAGCGTGCTCGCACGGACAGTCTGATCGTATTGCTGAAACGCCCATCGCTTGCTGGCGATAGTGGGCGAGGAGAGCATCTCGCGCAGTGTCCACGCGGGATCGCTCTCTTCGAACCGTTCCTCAGTGTGCGAGACGTCCTGAGCGCGCAGCGCTGCGATTGCGGCACTCTCCCTCGCCTCCGGCTCGTACACCGGGCACTCGTTGACGAGGCGTGAGCCCGGGAATTCTGCAACAACGCGGTCGCCCTCGGTCACGCGATAGACGGGCTCGGCGATGACTTCACCAATGACGGCCGCGGTGAGATCCCACTTCCGGAGGATCGCCGCGACGTCATCCTCATGTCCGCGCTTCGCGACCACGAGCATCCGCTCCTGCGATTCGCTCAGAAGGATCTCGTACGGCGTCATCCCTTCTTCCCGCACTGGAACTTTGGTCACATCGATCGTGACGCCAACGTCGCCGCGTGCAGCCATCTCCGCCGAAGACGACGTGAGGCCTGCCGCGCCCATATCCTGAATGGCAACGATGTGGCCGCTGTTGATCAACTCGAGGCTCGCCTCGAGCAGCAGCTTTTCGGTGAACGGATCGCCGACCTGCACGCGCGGACGCTTGGCTTCGCTTTCTTCGCTCAATTCCTCTGATGCGAACGAGGCGCCATGAATTCCATCGCGACCCGTGCGCGCGCCGACGGCAATGATTGGATTCCCGACGCCCTGCGCGACGGCGCGCATCAACTCTTCTTCGCGCAGCAGGCCGACGCACATCGCGTTGACCAGGGGGTTCCCTTCATACGCGTCGTCGAAGACGATCTCACCGGCCACCGTCGGTACCCCGACGCAGTTGCCGTAATCCCCGACCCCTTTCACAACGCCGGCAAACAAATAGCGTACCCGCGGCGAATCGAGTGAGCCGAATCGCAGCGAGTTCAGCATCGCGATTGGGCGCGCACCCATCGTGAACACATCGCGCAAAATCCCGCCCACGCCGGTTGCGGCGCCCTGGTAGGGCTCCACCGCCGACGGGTGATTGTGCGACTCGATCTTGAACGCCACGGCGAGTCCATCGCCTACGGCAATCACGCCGGCGTTCTCGCCTGGACCCTGGAGTACCCAGGGCGCCTTCGTCGGCAGCGTGCGCAAGACCGGCTTCGAGTGTTTGTACGAACAGTGTTCGTTCCAGAGCGCGCTGACGATGCCGAGTTCCGTGAATGTCGGCGCGCGGTCGAGAAGCGCAACGAGTCGCAAGTACTCGTCAGGCGTCAAACCATGCTCTGCCACGAGCGCCGGCGTAACGGCCGGGTCGCCCGGCCGCGGCGACACCTGCACTACTTGCCCCGGCCGAACAGTCCGCCGAACATGCCGCCACCGGCTCCGCGATCGAGCATCTCGAGCTCGCCCGCGTCGAGCCACACGCCCTTGCAGGTCCCGCAGCGATCGATCTTCACCGCCCCGTGAGCCTCTTCGCGCAAGTCGTGCCCGCACTTGGGGCATTTCATGAAATGCGTCTTCTGGCGCTGTTCCTTCTCGGACTTTGCGCGCTCCTCGTCGAGCCGTGCGCGCTGTGCCTTCAGCAGCTCGGCATCAGCCTTGATGAAGTATTCGTCTTCGTTGCGACTCGGTTTCTCGTCGATTGGCATGATTGGTCTCGGGTGCCGGGTTCAGGGACGCCGGGGTGGCGCGGGTTCAGCCGGTGCCGTGCGCACCGGGGGATTCGCGCGCGGATCGCCGGGCGAGTTGACGCGTAGTCCTGTCGTATCGGGGCGCTGCACGCCGGAAGGCCGCGCCTGATTCGCCGTGGCGCGGCTGACGGAATCCGACGGCACAGAGCGAACGGGTTGTTCCCGTGCAGGTGACGCGATCGTAGGCAGTGTCGTTGATCGGACCGGGGCATCGGTGGCACGTCGCCCACTCATGACGTCTCCACTCCCGACGTTGGTGACGCCCTCGGTGCCGAATCCGGTTGCGCTCCCAGCGCGCGAGCGCGGAGTGATCGACATTCCTTCAGTCATGCCGCGCGTCGTCACGTTGGTCGCCGCAGGGCGAACGCTTGCCGCTGAACTGCTCGTTCCGGAGTAGCGGCGATTGGGCGCTCGAAAGATCGCGTCGACGACGGCATCGTTCTCGAGAAAGACGACGTCACTCATTCCCGCGCGACGTTCACGACCATTGGAGAAGAAGAGGAACGTGCGCGTGCCGACGGTGCGGACGCCCACCGGACGGCCGAGGCGCGCGGTCACCTGCTCGCGCGTCATTCCCGGCTCGACGACTCGCTCCGCGGTCGCGGGACGCGCAGTGGTAGCCTGCGCGCCGAGGGGCGCGTAGAGGGGCGCGTAGAGGGGCGCGCCAATGGCGAAGAGCGACAGCGCCGTACGTGCAAAGTGGTGAATCCTCATGGAGTACCTCCTGCTCAGGCGGAAACGCGAGCGAGCAACGATTCAAACACGCGGAGACCATCGGCGGGTCCGAGCGCCGCATCGACCGCGCGCTCAGGGTGCGGCATCATGCCAAGCACATTGCCATGCGCGTTCAGGATACCGGCGATGTTATTCATCGAGCCACTGGCACACGCTTCAATTGCAGAATCACCAGATTCCGTGACATACCGAAAGGCGACGAGACCCTCCCCTTCGATCCGCGCAAGCGTGTCCGAGTCAGCGGTGAAGCGGCCGTCCCCGTGCGCGATCGGGATGCGCAGCAGGTCTCCCGCCGCGTACTGATTTGTGAACGGCGAGTCCGCATTCTCCACACGCAGGCGCGCCGATTCACAGATGAACTGGAGATTGGCGTTGCGTAGCAGCGCACCTGGGAGCAGTCCCGCCTCGCAGGCAATCTGGAATCCATTGCAGATGCCGAGGACGGGGCCGCCCCGCTTCGCATGCGCGACAACCTCCGTCATGATCGGGCTGAACCGCGCAATCGCACCGGGGCGCAGATAGTCCCCGTAGCTGAACCCACCGGGAAGCACGACAACGTCAGCATCCTGGAGCGAGTGATCCTTGTGCCAGAGCATCACCGCGTCTTCGCCAAGCGATGTCACGACGGCCTCGTGGGCGTCGTAGTCGCAGTTGGACCCGGGGAAGGTGACGATACCGAACTTCATGCGCGCTCCACGCTCGCGATCTCGAAATCTTCCGTGACCGGGTTCGCGAGCAGCTTCCGGCACATCTCCGAGACCGTTCCGCGAGCGCCGGCTTCGTCGTTCGCCTGCGCGTCGATGATGACGTGACGCCCAACGCGCACGCCCTCGACATCAGCAAAGCCGAGGGAGCGCAGCGCGCCCGTCACGGCCTCACCCTGTGGATCGAGAATGCCGCGCCGCGGAACGATGTGAACAGCCACGCGATACCGGCTCATTCGTCGGTCTCCTGCCGCGGAGGCATGCTCCGAGGCATGCTCGGAGGCATGGTCGGAAGCGGCGGTGGAGCATCGAACGATGCCGGCGCTGACTCCGCGGATCCAGAGGCAGCGGATCCTTCCGACATCTCGCCACGAGGCGGACGCTCTCCACGATCCGGTCGATCGCCCCGATCGGCTCGCCCGCGCCGGCGGCGACGCTTCTTTCGCGCGAGCGCTTCGGCCGCCTCATCGCCCTCGGGGGCCGTGGCATCCGCGAGGGAGCCCGGTTCGCGAGGCTCACGCTCCGGCCGCGGCGTGCGCTCAGGCCGTGGTTCGCGCTCAGGCCGTGGTTCGCGCTCAAGACGCGGCTCACGCTCC
>JBKJKH010000537.1:0-3363 GCA_046597595.1 Gemmatimonadaceae bacterium | reverse complement strand
CGGTGATGGAATTCGGGTCGATGCGCTCGACCCGCTTGGCGTTGCACGCACTCACCGCTGCGGCCAACGCCAGCAGGGCAAGCGATCGAAGAATGCGCGTTCTCATAGGGGCTGTCTTGTGATGTTCGGCCTTAACATCGGACAGTGTGTGACGCAGGCCTCAATGGCATCGGCCACGCCACGGCATGGGTACGGCGTAACTTGTTGACTGGTTTCAGCTTCGCAGAATAGCCCTCGCGGAACGCTGTCCTCCGGATAAGACAATTGAAACGCCTTCTAGACACCGCTCTGGTGACACCCCTTTCGACGGACATCGCTGCCGGGGAGATTCATGCCGAGGTATCGCGCGTCGTTTTCCGACTCCACCACTCGAACTGACCCCATGGCCGACGAAGTCGACTTCAAGCTGATTGGCGACGACCTGCAGGGCGTCATCGTGACCCTCGGCCCGGGTGAGGCGGTCATCGCCGAGGCCGGCGCCATGATGTACATGGAGAGCGGCATCCAGATGGCGACGACGTTGGACGCCACCGGCTCGCAGACGGGCCTGTTCGGCAAATTGCTCGCGGGTGGCAAGCGCATGCTGTCGGGCGATTCGTTCTTCATTACCGTGTTCGCCAACGGAGCCACGACACGCCAGGATGTTGCCTTCGCATCGCCCTATCCTGGCAAGATCTATCCGGTCGAACTCAGCGCCTGGGGCGGGGAGATCATCGCGCAGAAGGATGCATTCCTCTGTGGGGCGCGCGGCATCGAGGTCACGGTCGCGTTCAGCCGGAAGATCGGCGCTGGATTTTTCGGCGGAGAGGGTTTCATCCTGCAGCGTATCACGGGCACTGATGGCCTGTGTTTCCTGCACGCATCAGGCGCGTTCCACGAAATGAACTTGAAGCCCGGAGAGCGGTTGCGCGTCGACACCGGCTGCATCGTCGCCATGCAGAACACGGTGGACTACGACATCCAGATGGTGCCCGGCGTCAAGACCGCGCTCTTCGGCGGGGAAGGACTCTTTTTCGCGCAACTCACCGGGCCCGGCAAGATCATCCTTCAGACCCTACCCTTCTCGCGCCTGGCTGATCGCATCATCGCGGCCGCACCGCGCGCCGGTGGTGGCCGCCGGGAAGAAGGCGGGTTGCTGGGCGGCCTGGGCGGCTTGCTCGACGGGCGCGGGTAGATGGCCTTTCGCCCCTCCCTCTTCATTTCCGCGCCGCTCCTCGCGCTGCTGCTGTTTGTCTCCGCGCGACCCGCGGGTCGCCTCCCGGCGCTCGGCCCGTTTCTCGATCCGGTCCACGGCGTCTGGGGTACGGCGCGCGCGGCCGAACTACCGGCGGAAACGCGCGCCAGCATCCCGGGATTGGGCGGCACGGTCGACATCCGGTACGACGACCGATCCGTTCCACACATCTTCGCGGCAAGCGAGGAGGATGCCTACCGGGCACTTGGCTATGTGGTTGCGCGGGACCGCCTTTTTCAACTCGAGATCCAGACGCGCGCGACCGCCGGCACACTGACGGAGCTCGTCGGCCCGGCGGCGCTCGAAGAGGATGTGCGCGCGCGGCGGCTCGGACTCAAGTGGGGCGCTGACCTGCGCTACGCGGCGCTGGACACGGCATCCCCGACGATGCACGTGCTGCGCGCGTACGCCGATGGCGTCAACGCATACATGACCGGCATGCACGCCGCGCAGATTCCACTCGAGCTCAAGTTGCTGGGGAAGCGCCCGATGGCATGGCGCCCTGAGCACGCGCTCTACCTGCTCAGCAGGATGTCACTCACGCTCGCGTACAGTGACGAGGAAATCCGCCTCGCGCGCGTACAGGCGCGCGTCGGGCGGGAGGCCGCAGAGGCGCTCTTCCCCGTCAATGGCGCCTATCAGCAACCCATTCAGCCTAACGGCCAGGGGCTGTCGATCATTCCGCGGGTCATTGCCGGCCCCGGCGCGGCCGATAACACGGGGTTGATGAGTCCGCGCGCGTTGGCATCGCTCGGCGCGCAGGACCTCGCACGGGCCCGCGACGAACTGGCCATCGGCAGCAACAACTGGGCAGTCGCACCGGCGCGGACGCTGGGCAAGCACGCGATCATCGCCGGTGATCCGCACCTCGAGCTCACGCTGCCTTCGATCTGGTACGAGGTCCACATCGTCGTGCCGGGCAAACTCGACGTCTACGGCGTGACGATTCCCGGATCACCAAGCATTGTCATCGGGTTCAACCGGGACATCGCCTGGAGTTTCACCAATACCGGCGCGGATGTCCTCGACATGTACGCCGAGACGGTGGACGACAGCACGCGCCCGACGCGGTACCGCCTCGACGGTGCGTGGCGGCCCCTTGTGCGGCGCATTGAAGAATTTCATGGACGGCGCGGCGAGCGGATCGGGCTCGACACGGTGCTGCTCACCCATCGCGGGCCGATGCGAAAGGTGGGAACCGCGTGGCTGTCGATGCGCTGGACCGCGGTCGACACCAATGGCACAGTCGGGCAACTGGGCGCGTTCAACGCGGCCAATCACGCGCGGAACGTGCGCGAGTTTCTCGAAGGGACTGCCGCGTATCCGGTTCCTGCGCAGAACATGATTGTCGCCGACCGTGGCGGGAGCATCGCTATTCGCTCCACGGGACGCTATCCGATTCGTCCAGGCGACGGGCGCGGCATCACGGTGCGCGATGGCTCGACGAGCGGCGTGGACTGGGCGGCGGACGTTCCGCTCGCGGAGTACCCGCAGGCCGTGGACCCGGCGCAAGGCTGGCTGGCGTCGGCGAATCAGCAGCCCGTTGATCCGCGCGTGAATCCCCGCTATTTCGGGGCCGACTGGGCGACGCCGTGGCGCGCGATCCGGATCAACCAGCTGCTGGCCGCCGACAGCAGCATGACGCCGGAGAAAATCCGGCGCATGCAGACCGATGCCGGCAGCGCGCGTGCGGATGCAATGGTGCCGGCGTTCCTTGCGGCGGGGACGTCACCGGCAGCGGATGCCGATTCGCGGGAAGCTGCGCGCCTGCTCGCCGAATGGAACCGGTCCTACACGAAGAGTGACCGGCGGGCGGTGCTTTTCGAGGCAGCGGTGGCGCAGCTGGCGGACCGCTTGTGGGATGAGCTGGCCTCGCCAACGCGGGATGACGCGCGCCGCCGGGTGGCGACGCCGAGTTCGGAGATCGTCGTTGAGTTGATGGGAGATTCGACGAACGTGTGGTGGGATGACCGCCGGACGCAACCGATCGAGCACCGCGATGAGATCCTGCGCGCGGCACTTGGCGCCGCGTTGAAGGATGTGCGCGCGCGGTATGGAGAGCCGACTGACGTGCGCTGGTCATGGGGCCAGGCGAGTCCGCGCCACTTCTATCACCTCCTTCGTATTCC
>JBKJKH010000302.1:0-6106 GCA_046597595.1 Gemmatimonadaceae bacterium | reverse complement strand
GCCGACGATCACTCCCCACACCAGCTGGTCGCTGAAGCGGAATTCCTTCAGCGGTGACAAGGGCAAGCCAAGGCGCACCCGTGCCACGCGATGATAGACCGCCCATGCCAGCGCGAGTGTCAGGACCGACTGGAGCGCAAGAAATGCCGGCGCCAGGAGCACCGCCGGATCGATCCACGTCAACATGCGCTCACCCGCAACCTTGATGGCGGCGCTCACGTCTGTATGCTCCGCCGCGAGCCGTTGCCAGTCCGCCGTGCCCGTGAAGGTCATCGCGTCCGCCACACGGCGCGCATATTGGGCGCGCAGCAGTTCAACAACACTGTTGCCGGTGGTTGATGCGATGAGGAGCATGACGATCCCGGTGGCCAGTGCGAGCGCCACCGCCGCGAGTGCGCGCGGGAAGAGTCGCAGCTTTGGAGCGGTCAACGAGACCACGCCGAATGATGTGGCGAGCACCAGCGCCCACCCGCGAGCAAGGTTGCCGTACGCGGCGTCGAGGCTGACAGGTTGCATCAGGATCCACGCCGCGAGCGCACACCAGATCAACGCAAGGGAGAGACGTCCCCCTGCCCACCATCCCACGAGTGTGCACACGGCGATCGCGGGCACGAGCAGGACCAGCGTCTGCTCGACCGGCGCCGCGAGCCGCACGGGCCCCATGAGCGGAACCGCGATGAACGCGAGCACGGCCAGCACCACGCCCCGCCACCCTTGCTCACGAGGAGCGGTTGTCGGCAGCGCAGACTCTGGTTCGATCGCGATCGGTTCGCTCATGCGTTTCGTCGGTCCCGGCGCGAGCCTAGGCCGAATGTCCGCGGATATACGGAATCAGCGCGAGGAAGCGCGCCTTCTTGATCGCGGACGACAGCTGGCGCTGGTGGCGCGCACAGGACCCGCTCAACCGGCTCGGCAGGATCTTGCCATGGTCGGTGATAAAACGACCAAGCGTGCGGTCGTCCTTGTAGTCGATGAAGCGTACCCGCGTTTCACAGAACGGGCAGGACTTCTGGGGGCGGCGCATGTTCATTCTTCGTCCTCCTCTTCCTCTTCACGGGCCCGGCGGGCGATTTCTTCTTCGGTGAGCGGCGGAGCGCCGAGTTCATGCTCGTTTAGCGTGACGAGGTAGCGCACGATGCCGTCATCGAGTCGCAGTGCGCGCTCGTATTCAGGCAGGGCGGCAGCTTCGGCTTCGAAGCGGGCGATGACGTAGTAGCCATTCTCGCGGGTCCCGATGGGATACGAGAGCTGGCGGCGTCCCCAGTGGTCCAGGGCGGCGCTGTCGGAAACTCCGAGCAGGCCGTGGACGCGGGTGAGCTTGTCGGTAATGGCGGTGTCTTCGAGCGCACTGTCGAAGATGTACACCGCCTCGTATGCACGAGGCATGTAGGCAAACCTCCCTGTGGTCAAGATTCCGCCCCCCGCGGTTGCCGGCGCAGGAGGAGGGGATAGGGGCCTCGAAGATCTGAGGCCGGATGTAGAACAGCCACTTAACATAGGTTACGTTGGCGGGAAAACCAAGGCACCCGCGCCCAGAGTCCCCTCGTCACTTAGTCATGGCGTCCCGAGGGACCGCGCCAAACAAAAAAACAGCCCACGGTTTCCCGTGAGCTGCTGTGGGCGGCAACTCGATGGATGCGCTTTCCCACGCATGCACCGAAATGCATGCTTCATGCCAGACTGCTCAGGCACTCTGCGCGTAACGCATTTCCACGGTGCGCTGTGCTGGAGAAACGGCCGTCACCGCAGTGCGGCATCCTTCACAAAACTTTCCGCTACACGTTGAACCGGAACAGCATGACGTCGCCATCGCGCACGACGTACTCCTTGCCCTCGCTTCGCACGATGCCTTTTTCCTTCGCGCCCTTCCAGCCGCTGTTCGCGACAAATTCCTCGGTGCCCACCGTCTCGGCGCGAATGAAGCCGCGCTCAAAGTCCGTGTGAATGACACCAGCCGCCTGCGGCGCCGTGTCGCCCCGGTGAATCGTCCAGGCACGCACCTCGACCTCCCCGGCCGTGAAATACGTCTGCAGGCCGAGCAGGTGGTAGCTGGCGCGAATGAGCCGGTCCAATCCTGCACTCTCGAGGCCGAGCGAGGAGAGAAAATCCGCGCGATCTTCTGATGGGAGCTCCGCCAGCTCCGCTTCGATGCGCGCGGAAAACGGCACGACTTCGGCCTGCTCGCTGCTTGCGCCGATCGCACGGCGCAGCGCGGTGAGGTGCGGACCTTCCTCTCCGGTGAGCTCCGCCTCGGTGACGTTCGCCGCATACAGCACCGGCTTGGTCGTCATGAGGGACAGCGACGCGAGCAACGCGAGCTGCTGCCGGTCGAGTTGCGCCTCCCAGAGCGGCTTCCCCTGCGAGAGGAATTCGTTGGCGCGTTCGAGGGCAGGAAGCTCCGCGAGCGCGTCCTTGTCGCCTGACTTTGCGGTGCGCTGCACCTTGTCGAGCCGCTTCTCGACGACCGACAGGTCTGCCAGCGCGAGCTCGAATTCAATGACTTCGCGATCACGCACAGGATCGACCTCGCCCATCACATGGGTGACGTCAGGATCCTCGAAACAGCGCACGACGTGGACGATCGCGTCGGTCTCACGGATGTTCGACAGAAACTTGTTGCCGAGCCCTTCGCCCTGTGACGCGCCCTTCACGAGGCCCGCGATATCGACGAACTGCACGACGGCGGGCACGACCTTCTTCGGCTGGACAACCTCCGCCAGCCTGGGAAGCCGGTCGTCGGGCACGTTGACCATGCCGACGTTCGGCTCGACCGTGCAGAACGGGTAGTTCGCCGCTTCTGCGCCAGCCGCAGTGAGCGCGTTGAACAGCGTCGATTTACCGACGTTGGGGAGGCCGACGATTCCTAGGCGAAGCATGATCCCTGTTGAGTCTGATGAACATCCAGTCTGTGCGTCACTCTGTGCGTCACGATGTGCGTCATTCCGCGCGCGTGCCCTTCGACCTCGCCTGCACATCCATCGCGGCTTTTACCCCGCCGCGCACCCACGCCTCCATCAGGTCGGTGAGCGCAGGAAACAACTCCTTCACGACCGCCGTTTCCGTTTTCCCGAACTCTCCCAGAACGTAGTCGCTCAGGTCACCGATCTTCCGTCCCGCATCAGGGCCCACGCCGACACGGAGCCGTGCGTAACCCGGCGAGCCGACCGCGCGCTCGATGTCCTTGAGCCCGTTGTGCCCGCCGGGCGAGCCCTTCTCCCGCAGGCGCCAGGTGCCCGCCGGAATCGCGACTTCGTCCACGACGATCAGCAGGTCCTCGCCCAGCGAAAAATTCTCGCGTCGCGTGAAGGGACGCAGTGCCTGTCCGCTCAGGTTCATAAAGGTCTGCGGCTTGACGAGCCGCACCCTCGTGCTGCCTAACGAGCCGGCCGCCGTCATCGAGAGGCCATCCTTGCGCCAGGGGTCGAAGCGCCAAACGTCGGCCAGGTGGTCGAGGACCCACCAGCCGACGTTGTGTCGGGTGCGCACGTACTCGCGCCCCGGATTGCCAAGTCCCACGATGACTTTCATATCGGGATCGTCCGTGTCGGCGGTGCCGGGTGCCGCACCGCCGAACAGGCGACGCCAGAACGACACGGCGCGTCCGATCAGGCCTTCTCGGCGTCTTCCTCGGCCTTGGTCTTCCGGATGAGCTCCGGCTCGGCCGCGGCGGCCTCGCCTTCAGCCGGTGCGGGAGCGGCCTCGGTCTTCGGCGCGGCGCACGTGACAACGGTCGCATCCTCGTCCTCGAGCACTTCAATGCCCTGCGGGAGCGTCAAGTCGCTCACGTGAATCGCGTGGCCGATCGCGAGCGCCGTCACGTCTACATCGATGTGGTTCGGGATGTCCGCCGGATCGACACGCACTTCGAGCTCGCCCATCACCTGGTTGAGGACTCCGCCTTCCTTGACGCCAGCGGAGGCTCCGACGAGCACGAGCGGGATGTGGACCGTGATCTTCTCGCCTGCGACGAGTTCCTGGAAGTCGACATGGAGGATCACCTTCTTGAACGGGTGGCGCTGGATTTCCCGAATCAGCGTACGGGTTGTCCCGGCGCCGAGGGCGAGCTCGATGACCGTTGTTTCATAGGCGATCTTCTCGAGCATCTTCTCGAGATCGCGCGTCGGTACGGCGAGCGACTGCGGCTCGCGGCTATGTCCGTAAATGACTGCGGGGGTCTGGCCATTGCGGCGCAGCTCGCGTGCGGGGCCCTTGCCTGCGACATCGCGCAGGGAGGCGGAAAGCTTGGCGTGTGCCATTGTCTTCCTTCAGTGAATCGTTTCGGCCATAGAGCCGCAGAAGTGCGGCGCTTACTTCCTTCGTGCTTCGAGCTCAGGCTTCGAACAGCGAACTCACGCTCTGGTCACTGTGCGTGTTCCTGATTGCCTTGGAAAGCAACTCGCCGACGCCGAGGACATGCAACGCCGGAAACCGCCTGTCGGCGGCCAACTGTATTGTGTCGGTGACCGTCACCTCCACGATCGGCGCTTCGCTCAGCCGCTGCCGGGCCGGACCCGACAACAGCGCATGCGTTGCGCACACATACACGTCACGGGCGCCCAATCGCTTGAGTGCACGCGCCGCTTCCGACACGGTGCCACCCGTGTCGATGAGGTCGTCGGTAAGCAGGCAATCCTTGCCTTCCACCTCTCCCACGACGTTCACCACTTCTGCCACGTTGGCGCGCGGACGCCGCTTGTCGATGATCGCCAATGAGGCGTCCAACCGCTTCGCGAACCCACGTGCCATCTTCGCCGCACCCACGTCCGGCGCCACAACCACCAGCTCCTTCAGGTCCTTCTTCCGGTAATGCGACACGATCACCGGCGCGGCGTACAGGTGATCCACCGGCACGTCAAAAAACCCTTGCAGCTGATGCTGGTGAAAATCCACGCCCAGCACACGGTCCGCGCCTGCCGCCTGGATCAGGTTTGCCATCAGCTTGGCGCCGATGGCAACGCGCGGCTGGTCCTTGCGGTCCTGCCGCGAGTATCCGAAGTACGGAATCACGCAGGTGATCCGCGCCGCCGATGCCCGTCGCGCGGCGTCGACCAGCAGGAGCAACTCCAGGACGTTTTCCCCGGGAGGATTCGTTGGCTGGATAATGAAGACATCCGAACCGCGGATGTTCTCATCGACCCGCACGAATACCTCGCCATCGGCAAAGCGCGAGCAGGTCGTGCGCGTGAGTTCAATGCCGAGGTGCCGACCGATGTCCTCGGCCAGCGCGCGATTCGCGGTGCCCGAAAGCACCTTGAGCCCGTGCTGCGTGGACGATGTGCCGTCCACGGATACAGCCTCTAAAGCTAACGCGGACATGGGCGACGAGTCAATTGAGGCCTGCCTGGGAGACCAGCGGCAACGGGCATTGCCCCTGGTGGGCTCGAACCACCATTCTCGGATCCAAAATCCGATGTCCTGCCATTGGACGAAGGGGCATCAGGGGCACGAGTGCGTGCCACTCCCGGGGTGGCTCCGCGTACGGGCAAGCTACTCGACCACCAGCACTTCCTCAACTCGCGACGCTGTCGATGTCGCGATCCGGCGCGCCTCGACCGTTGCGGGCACCAGCACAGCGAGCGACTCAGCGCGCACGGCCTCGCCACCGACGGCCGCGACGGTGGCCCCGGAGCCGCAGAGGAGCGAAAAACCTTCTGGACCGAGCGCGGCACGCGCGGCCGCGCTTTCCAGCGCCAGGAGCGCTTCGCGCACGGGCTCGTACCGCGCCGCGACGACCGCGGAAAAATCATTGCACGCGAGCGCCGCGATGTCCTTCCAGTTGGTGGGTGTCTCCGCATGCAGCGGTACCACCGCTTGCGGCGCGCGACCCGCCCGCGATTGATCCAGCCAGCCATACGCATCGCTGGTTGGAACGCCGAAAGGGAAGTGCAGCAGCAGGAGTTCGCGGGACGGAAGCGGGACAAGGGGCACCAACTCCTCCCCGCGACCTGTGCCCAGCGCGAAGGCGCTCGTCGATGCGAGAAACGGCACATCGGAACCCAGCGATGCGGCGATGGCGATCAACTCCACGCTCGACAAGGGATCTGGCGCGAGCGCATTCAGCGCGCGGAGCACCCCACCCGCGTCGGCGCTTCCGCCGCCCAGTCCG
>JBKJKH010000103.1:0-3878 GCA_046597595.1 Gemmatimonadaceae bacterium | reverse complement strand
CATCACGGCGCAGGGGCGACGCGCCGTCAGGCAGGAGTGCGCGAAGGTGCCCGTGTTTCGCTGCCCTGGCTGCTGCGCCGAGCCTATGATCGCACGTGCACGTCGAGTTGCGGGAAGGGAATTGTCACACCGGCGCCCTGAAGACCATGCCATATGGCCTCATTGAGTTCGGACGTGGCAACGCGCGCGCCCCACGGGTCGGGCGTCCAAACCTGGATCTCGAACGTGACACCCGAATCGGCGAAGCCCGTGAGCAGCACTCGCGGATCGCGATCGGGTACGCGCCATGGGAGAGCGAGAGCGGCAGCGCGAAGCGTTTGCTTGACCAGCGCGATGTCACTGCCGTACGAAACACCGACCGTCGTCCGCAGCCGGTACAGCGGGTCGCGCAGCGTGTAATTCGTAATGGTATTCGTAACGAGCGCTGCGTTCGGAATAATGACGTCCTCATCGTCACGCGAGCGGGCGACGGTCGCGCGGAGTCCCATATGGGTGACGCGAACCACTCGCCCTTCCACCTCGAGGATGTCCCCAGGCTTGATCGTCCGCTCCGTGAGGAGGATAATGCCTCCGACGAAGTTCTCCGCGATGTTCTTCATCGCGAATCCAAGGGCGACGGCGAAGAACGCCCCCGCGGCGACCAGGGCGGCGAGGTTCACCCCGAGCGTCCCGAGCGCGGCTACGAGTCCGACCGCGACGACGGCGTAGGTTACCAGTCGCGCGACCGCTGCCGCCGTTCCCTCGTCCGTGTTGCCGCGCCGCACGAGTCCCCGGTGCACACTGCGTTGCGCAACCCTCGAGAGTACTGCCGTCGCGAGGAGTAGCAGCCCAAACACGGCCAGCGTCACGATCGTGACAGACGTCTGCCCCAGCGTGAAGAGTGGCGCGTTCAGAAGTCGGTCGAGCGTGGTTTGCACTTCCTCCCTCATTCCGTTGCTTCCGTGGGCAGGGGAACATGCGTCAGATCTCGTGCTGGCGGCGCTGGATCAATCATCACGCCAGGCTCCGGCGCAGCGCGTGGCGTCGCGCTGGCCGGCGCAGCGTGCCACCGCTGCCGTGGCACAACCGCCGGACGCAATGGATCAGCCTCGTAATGCGGTGAGAGAATCTGCACGTCGTACTCGTTGAAGCAGTCGAGGATGTTGGCGTGCAGCCGGTCAAGGACGCGCGGTCGTGTTTCGGGCGTTTCGAGCGCCGCATTGAGCTGGTACTCGATGTAGAAATCGCTCAGCGACGGCTTGAGGACGAAAGGGCTCGGCGCCTTGTGCAGCCCTTCGGTCCGGTCTGCCGCCAGCAGCAGCAGTGCCTCGACCTGCCGCCACGGGACGTCATATCCGATCGTCACGCCCGTATACACGAGCAGGCCGGGATCGGCGGCGGTGCGGGAGTAGTTCTTCACCGAGGCACCGACCACCACCGCGTTGGGCAGCGTGACCTCTTCCTGCTTCGTTGTCCTGATCTTGGTCGAGAGCATCCCCAGCACGGTGACGGTACCTTCGATCTCTCCGACGCGCACATAATCACCCGGCTTCAGCGCTCGCGAGTACATCAGCACGAGTCCGCTCATGACCTGGCTCACGACCCCCGAGGAACCGAGTGAGATGACGAGACCCGCGAAGACGCTGACCCCCTTGAAGACATCGCTCCCGCTTCCAGGCACATAGGGATAGGCGACGACGATCGCGAACAGCCAGAGGAGGACGACCGCGATGCGTTTCGTTGCATTCGCCGTCTCGGGATGCGGCCACGGCACCTCGACTCCTCCGGTCTCCACCGCATCGAAGAAGGCCGAGACTACCCTGGTGATCCAGCGAGTCACGACCAGGATCAGCACCACGGTAAAGAGCCCGGGGACGGCGGAGATCGCGGACAGGATGAGCGTGCCGATCGTGGCGGTGAGATAGCCGCCGAGCGCTTCGCCCCATGGGCGAGTATAGGCGAAGCGGGTAAGAACGAACGCGAGCCAGAGGTAGGCGGCGAACAGTCCTGCAATCCACGCGATCAGGCCTACGAAACGCTGGACGAGCGCGAGCGCGCTGTCTCCCGAAAAAAACGTGAATCCGCCGATTCGTAGATCGGGTACTCGCCTCGCTGCTGCAACAAGGAGGCGTTCCGACACCCGCCGACGGCTCCAGAAAAGCGTGCGCAGTACCAGGATGAAGAGGAGCGTCGCGACCACAGTGAATCCCGCCGCCCGGAGCAGGTGGGGCAGACTGTGCTCCTCTCGCTGCGCCGCCAGTGCGAGTCTCAGAGCGGCGACAGACCGACCGGCCACACGCGTCAGGTGTTCTCCGGCCAGCGTATCCAGATCAGCCTGCGTCAGGCTGAAAACGCCCCGTCCCGCGACGGTGACGAGAATACCCTCTGGAATTGAACGCGCCACGACGGCGTCGCCCACCTCCTGCTCGACAACCGCCTCGATGCGACGGGTGGCTGCCTCCGCACGCTCACGCGCTGTAAGTGCGCCCAGCGGCCCGCGGAAAACTGCGATCAGGCGGTTCCCGATGATCAAGGGTGCGGTGTCGCGGGCGAACCCACCGGCCGTGTCGCGAGGGACTTCCTGCGCAGGGACCTGCGCTGCGGATGCGGACAGCGTTACCGGGTTTGGAGTCACCGCTAGCAGGCCGGCCAGCACCACAGCCCATCTGATATTGACCTGGGATCTGCCGAAGCAAGTCCGGATGCGCACGCCGCAAACCCTCAGCATAGGTGACCGGCTTCTTCAGAAGCCAGAGAGGAGCTGAATCGACCCTCCTGGAGAGCCGGCCGTCAACAACCGCATTTCCAAGGACTCCCGCCACCAACTGATGCACCGCAGGAGATAGCTTTCGGGGAGCATGATCCGGCTGGTTAGCCAACGCCTGCTGTACCTCCACATGGGAAAGAGTACCTGCCAGTCGCCCCAACCGGAACTGACGCCTCATGACGAAAGTTTACATACACTTCGGAGGTCTCGGATGACGCAGCGCTGAGCGTCCGGAGTTGTCAGCATATGATGTTGCGCGACCGTGCTGGACTGCGTGGGTCGCGCGCCAGCGATCCGGACACGGAGTAGATTCCGGTCGTGAATGACTGGCGTTCGAGCGTCTCGCGACTCGCGGGAGAACTGGCGTGGCAGGCGAGACGCGCCGCGGGCGCGGTAGGCCGGGCGGCGGGCGATACTTACCATGTTGTGGGTTACCGTGGTTATGCGAGCGCATCGCGCGTGCTTGTCCTCGCGCGGGCACTCCAGGACGAAGGAATCTCCTCGCCCACTCGCGAGCAGTCGCACTGGGCCAACCTGCTCGCGACGCTGAAGCGCCTCGAGAGCGATCCGCTGCCGTTCGCGCGCGTACGCATTACCGTCGGTGGCGTCTCACATGACGTTGTCGCGGACGAAGAAGGGTTCGTTCGGGCGTGGATTCCGCTTGATGCGCCTCTGAGTCCCCCTGGTTGGCGCGACATCGACCTCCAGCTGATCGAAGCGGCGCGCATGGATGCGATTGCTCCGCCGGTCACGAGAATGCCGGTACTTGTTCCGTTCGCTTCGGCTCGCTTCGGCGTCATCAGCGATATCGATGACACCGTGATCCAGAGCGAAGTATCGAACTTTCTGCGCGCTGCGCGGATAGTGCTCATGGAGAATGCGCTGACCCGCCTCCCCTTCCCTGGCGTCGCCGCGTTTTATCGCGCACTGGCGAATGGCGCGAGTGGCAGTGAGAACAACCCGGTGTTCTACGTGTCCAGCAGCCCGTGGAACATCTACGATGTGATCGAGGGTTTTCTGGGAGCGCAGCACATACCGGCGGGACCAGTGTTGCTGCGTGATTGGGATCTTCAGCTACAGATCCGTGACCATCACGCACATAAGACGAAGGCGATCCGGGAAATTCTGGACG
>JBKJKH010000085.1:0-3741 GCA_046597595.1 Gemmatimonadaceae bacterium | reverse complement strand
GCGCCCGCGCCCCCGAATGCCGCAATGGCGCCCGTCTCCGCGGGGCGGCTCGACAAATACCACGCCGCCTCGGACAGGTTCACCGACAGTCCGCCCTCTCCCTCAAATGATTCCAGGAATGCCTGCTGCCCTGCCGCGAACCGCGGTGCACTCGCCGCAAGCTCGCCCTGGAGGCGAAGTCGCGACGGTCGCGTCCGATCGCCCGACGGAAGCCGTGCAAGGGCGCGCTGGAGCGGTGCGACGGTCCAGCCAATGTCCCCGTGCAGTCCGGCGACCAGCGAACTCGCAGGCTCATAACCCAGCGTCGGACGTGTGAACTGGGAGCGTTGCGACTGCGAGATGGCCGTGAACCCGAGCTCGCCATTGTGCAGTGGGAGGCGGGTCGAGAGGCCAATGATGGACGTTGGCGTCGTCACGAAGAGTGGATTTTCCTCGTAGCGCGCAGTGAGCCGGCGCGGCGACAGGAAGAGCGTGTCGGGGCGGGTGAACGTGACGATGCCGAGATCGTAATCGACCGTGTAGTCGGCTCCGCGCACGAGCGGGATGCCATCGAGTGTCAGTCGCTCCGATGCGGCACGCACCTGCACCGAACCCAGCGCCACGGTGCTGCCGGCTGCGCCATTGCCGCCGACGCCACCCGCGCCCGCCTCCGACTGATACGCGATGCGAATGCGATAGGCCGATGCGGGATGTCGGGACGAGTAGAGGTAATCCGATGGGGTGAGGTAGAGCGAATCGCTCGTCGGATTTCCAGGCACGACACGTCCCGTGCTCGCGAATGGCTTGAGCGAGGGAATCACGAGGAAGAGATCGCGCACGATGCGTCCCGCCGCGCCGGGATCGCCGCCTGCCGTGAGGATCGGATCACCGACCCGTGGCCAGATGCGTCCCTCGACATCGAGGCGCGCCGCGTTCGTGAGGTCGGCGATTCCGAACATCTGGAGATACGTCTGCTGCGGTCCCGCCTTCGGCTTTTCGAGATCGGCGCTCGCGCCGGTCACGATGCGGGCGCCGATGCTCTCGCGACGGACTTCGTCGCCGCCGACGCGATACACGGACCGGATCTCCCTGTGGAATGCCTCGTCCTGCGATTCGAGACGCGGGTCCCAGAGGAGATGCGCGAGTTGCTCATGTGCCGTGGTCGTCACGACATCGGGCGTGCCGCCACCCATCGGAATCACTGTATCGCGACCCGCGATGCGGACCGTGTACGCAGCAACGAGTCGCTCGCGGCCGAGCGCCAGCGGGCGCGCGAGTGCGACCCAGAGGCCGGATGGATCGACGTAGTAGTCCTGGTGTTCACGCAGCGGCTCATACACCTCGCCTGCGCGGGACGTGGGATCTCCAATCAGGCGAAAGCGCGGGCCGTTGGGGTTCGGCGGTTGTCCGCCAAGCAACAGGCGGTAGAGGCGAACATGCGATGGGCGGATCGAATCAGGCAGCGCGGAGGCGAGCAGGCGCATCTGCGCCGCATCAAGGATGTCCACGTTCGGATATCCACTGAACCGTCGCGGATCGACAACGAAGAAGAAGCGCCGCGGCTCGATCTGATGGTCTTCGAGCTCGCGCTCGACGCGTTGCACCGCGCGGTCACCGATCGTGAAGACGCGATCACGCACCACGTTTCCTGTCTGGCGCGCCACGATGGACCGGAACTCCATGCGCCCGACAACACCGCTCGCCTGCACCCCGTAGTTGCCGGTGGGAATTCCCGCGGTAATGAAGCGCGAGACCGGCGCAGCGAATGAGACATTGCCGACCTCGACGGTCCGCATCACCTCTCCTGGCTTCCCGGAATACCGCAGCGAGATGACGTTCGAGGCGTCGAACTCTCGCTGTGAGTCATAGTCCAGATCCACCCTCACGCGCTCCGCGACCGTCCCGCCGGAGCGCAGGTTGAACTGGAAGTCCAGGTTCGGCTGGAGCGGACTCCGGCACGTGGCCGCATACAGGGTGATCTGTTGCGATTCGCACCGGGCCGTTCGAATGCGGTCGGTCTTGGTCTCGAGGCGGGCGTTCAGGGCGATCCCGAGCGAGTCCGCCACGCGGCCCTTTGCCGTATCGGGGGCCTGAATTGCGAGCGAGGCGCTGCGCGGGGCCGCCTGGGGGAGGAACGCCTCCCGCCTGAGGTCGGGCTCAATGGCCAGACGCTGAGGGGCGTTCATGCCCGGTGTGAGTGCACCTCCTATTACTGTCAGGCCTGCGGGCGGGCGCAGCAGGGGGTGCAGCGAGTCTGCGGCTGACCGGAAAATTGGCACACGCACCGAATCCGCTCCCGGGCGGGGGTCCTGCCCCAACAGCAGGGCTGGAACTGCCAGGAGCGAAATGACAACCGAGGGGTAAATCCAAGCTCGGCGGCCTGATGCGAGGCCGCTGGTCACTTGAAGTCGCCCCTCCTGGAACCCGATCTTTCGGTGCACTCCAGAGAATCGCACAACGCACAGGGATCAGGAACGGCTCCGGCCCAGTCTCCGCCTTGAAAACCATAGATCGGTACGTCCTTCGGGAACACGCTGGGCCGCTCGCGTTTGCGCTGGCCGCGCTCACGTCGTTGCTCCTGTTGAACTACATCGCCAAGCAATTCGGCAACCTCGTCGGCAAGGGGCTGCCGTGGTCGGTGATCGGTGAGTTCTTCTTCCTCTCGATCCCGTTCACGGTCGCGATGACGCTTCCGATGGCGGTCCTCGTCGCGACCCTGTACGCGTTCAGCCGGCTCGCGGCCGAGAACGAGATCAATGCGCTGAAGGCGAGCGGGGTCTCGCTGGTGCGGGTGCTGGTGCCGGTCGTTTTTGGCGGGGCGTTGATGTCGCTCGTCATGATCGGCTTCAATGACCAGGTGCTCCCCCGGGCCAATCATCGGCTGCGGACGCTTCAGGCGGACATTGCCCGAAAGAAGCCGACTTTTGCGCTGAAGGAGCAGGTGATCAACTCGGTGGTGGAAGGACGGTTCTACCTGCGCGCGGGGTGGATTGATCCCGGCTCCAACCGAATGCGTGATGTCGTCATCTACGACTTGAGTGATCCGATTCGTCGCCGCACCATCTACGCCGACAGCGGACAGATGGGGATTTCGCCGGACGGACGCGACCTGAGGCTGACGCTGCATGAGGGGTACATGCAGGAGCTGCCGAAGACTGCGCCGGGTGAACTCCAGCGCCTTTTTTACAAGACTGACCGTATTCGCATCCCGGGCGTTGGCAACCAGCTCGAGCGCAGTGATGACGACGGGTTCAAGAGCGATCGCGAGATGTCCATCTGCGAGATGCAGCGCGAGCATGCCTCGGCAGAACGGGACAACGCGTTTGCCCACACCGAGCTGCGCGAGGCAGCGATTGCGGACGCACGCACGGTCACGACGGGGGAGACGATTGCCAAGTTGCCACGCGTGCACACGACGAGCGTCTCGCTGGCCGGTTCGTACTGCGCAGCGCTCCAGCTCGTGGGCGCGTGGAACCCTGCTCCCGCGGGCGACAAGCGGAACGATCGGCGCGCATCGACAAGCGCACCGACGAGTTCGACGTTCTCCGTTGTGCGCGCGCTGGTCGTGCCTGCTCCTCAGGAGGCGATTCGCCGGCCGGAACGGATCCGCTCCGGCACCACGCCCGGCGCGGCGCTCGCAGCGCCGAACGAGCAACAGGTGGCGCAGGATCGCGCCGTTGCCGCCGCGGCCGCCGCCGATTCCGCCGTACGACAGCACGCGCTGTCCAGCGGCGCGCCCGTGTCGGCGATCATCGATGGCGC
>JBKJKH010000570.1:0-6098 GCA_046597595.1 Gemmatimonadaceae bacterium | reverse complement strand
GCCATCGTACCCGGGCGTGGTGGTCAACCGCCGCACGTCGCTGCCATCCACGTTCATCGTATAGATATCGAGATCGCCGTCCTTGAGCGACGTGAACACCATACGCTTCCCATCCGGCGAGAGCACAGCTTCGGCGGTATACACGCCGTAGCTCGTGAGGCGCTTCATGCCCGAGCCGTCGATATTCGTCGCGTAGATGTCAAACGGATCGAGGCGCCAGATGTAGCCCTTCGACGGGTCGGGGCGCGGCGGACAGATCGAATCCACGGCATGTGACGAGCCGAAGAAGACGCGCCGGTCGCCGTCCATGAAATAGCCGCACGTCGTCTTGCCGACGCCGTTGGAAACGCGATGAAGATGCGATCCATCGTCACGCATGACATACTGCTGATCGCACGTGCGGCCGTCCCGAGTGCTCTGAAAAATAATCTGGCGACCGTTGGCGCTGAAATACGCCTCGGCGTTCTCACCCCCGAAAGTGAGTTGCCGGATGTTCCTGAGCCGGCTCTCGCCCGCCTCTGCGTCTACGTGAACGACAGGCTGGCGGTGGACACAGCCAAACGCCGCCGCGAGGATCGCGGCGGCGCCCATTGTCATGATGCGCACTCTCGTGACCTGCCGGAATTACTGGTTGCGTGAAGCGGAGAGTGTCTTGCCAGCGAGGGCAAACAGGTCCTTCTGTGATCCACCCTTCCGCAGGATGTCGATGGCGGCGCGGAGCTGCACGTCGTCGTCGATATCCCGGCGCTTCGCGGCGGAATCCCCGAACGCAAGGCGTGCAATGCGGTTCTCGAGCAGGCGGTTCACGTAGCGCTGCGACTTGTCGTACTGGTCCTTCGGCACCTTGGCGCCCGACGCGAGGATGCGTCGATAAAACTCTTCGCGCCACTCAGGCAGCACGGTAAAATCCGGCTTCACCTGGCTCTTGAGACCAAACGCGAGGTCATACAGCGCGACGTAGATCTCCTGTGACTTGGGCGCGATGGCGCGCACGACGGCCTGCTCCGCGGTCGTGAGCGTGTCCGGCTTCACGATGATGTCCGGCGTGACGGCACCGCCGCCGTACACGATGCGGCCGGCGTCGCTCCTGTAGGTCGGGCGCGCCTTGCGCGCCGAGTCTGATTCGAGTGAATCCGGATGGACCTCGACGAACTGGCCATCGGCGAGCAAAGTGCGCTCCTTCTGAATCGAGCGACCACTCGGCGTGAACCACTTGGCCGTGGTGAGCTTGAGCGCGTAGCCGCCATCGAGGTTGAACACCGTCTGCACGAGGCCTTTCCCGAACGACGTCGTGCCGAGGATCAAGGCGCGATCGTGATCCTGAAGCGCACCCGCGACGATCTCGGAAGCGCTGGCGCTGTATCCGTCGGTGAGGATGACGAGCGGTGTTTCCGGCACGGCCGGACGTCCGCGAGCCATGTATGTCTGTGGCTCGGCACCTCGCCCGCGGACGCTGGCGATCTCGACGCCCTGTGGCAAGAAGAGATTGCTGACCGAAAGCGCCTGGTCGAGAAATCCGCCGGGATTCCCCCGGAGATCGAGGATGATGCCGCGAACGCCCGCGGCAGACTGCCGCTGCAATTCCTTCCCGAGCTCCTCGGTCACGTTTTCGCTGAACTGGCTGATCGGTACATAGCCAATCTTTCCATCGAAGGCGATGGAATACGGGACGGCGGGGATGTGAATAATGGCGCGCGTGAACTCGACGGCGATCGGTTCAGCGACACCGGGGCGATTGAAGCGCACCTTGACCCTGGAGCCCGGTGTTCCCTGAAGCACGTCCGATACCTGCCGTATCTTCCAGCCGCGGACAACCGTGGTGTCGATCCCGACGATGCGGTCGCCTTCTCGAATGCCGGCGCGCTCTGCGGGGGTGTTGGGGAACACCTTGCTGACCGTGATCAGCGTGTTCTGCTCTTCGATCTGCATGCCGATGCCGCCGTAGCGGCCCGCCGTGTTCGTATTGAACCCGGTCAGCTGCTTGGGCGTGAGCAATTCGCTATATGGATCCTGTAGCTCGTGCACGAGTCCGCGCGCGGCCTTTTCGTAGAGCATACCCGTGTTGACGGTGTCCACGAACCGGTCGTTGACGAGCGAGAGCACCTGGTCGAACAGGCGCGCACCGTCACGTGTTGTCCGCTCCTGCAGGAAGAAGCCGCCGCCAAGGAGCGGCAGGAGAAGAATTCCGGCGACGGCAACGGGACGCAAACGCGACATGGTGTTCCTGCGAAGAGGAGAATCGGGTGTCTTACTGAATACTGCCGGTGACGCGGCGAGTTCCCCTCAGGGGGTGCTCGAGGGCGCTCCACCTTCTGCGCCGCCCGCGCTCGCGAGCAGGGCGCGCCAGGAAATTTCGCTTCCCTTGCGGAAGCCCTTCTGCGTGAGCTTCACGCCCTCAGGCGAGATGGTCACGGTGTACGGCTGGCCGTCAATCTCCAGCTCGCGCTTGATGGTCTTTTCGAGTTTGGTAGCCATGACCCTACGGGAGGCGTGAAACGGCGATGGAGCGCCGCCATGAATGAGACCCGCGCTGCCCGCGAAGCGTTGCATTTCGCGAGCCGAGGGTCGCTGTCACTTCCAGCTGGAAGATAACGCGCCGGCGCAGCGAGCGTTGAGCCCCCGTTATTGCGCCAGCGTCATCAGGCAGGAATACGGGCCGCGAGGACGTAATCCACGTACCAGTCGCGCTTCTGCTGCCGGAAAGCGGCATCCCGCACGAGTCCAGCGGCGAGGAGCATCTCGTGAGCAGGCTGAAGCACGCGCTGGAGATGCGACGGGTAGCGCTGCGCGAGGGGCAGCTGCTCGGCGAGACGGTCGAGCCTGATGCGCCACGCAACCGAGCCGCTTTCCCGTGCGACCTCGATGAGCCGATAGAGCCTGCGCGCGACGGGACTTGAGAGCGTGCGATACACGGGCGCGGCTATGGTGACCACGTGATGCGCCGCCAGGTTGCCGCGGATGAGCGGCGACAGGGTGACACGCGCTTCACCCGGCTCGCCAGCAGCGAGCGAAGGAAAGAGGGTGAACTGTTCTCGGTCGGCGAGGCGTCGACGATCGATGGAGACGGCCGCGAGGACGGTGAAGCGGCCGTCGAAGGGCGCCCGGGCGGCCGCGTCGTAATATGCGCCCTGCGACTCGAGCACCGTGCGCTCGAGGCGATTCAGTGCCGCGCGGAGTTGTTCGTACGTGCGCCCATCCACACGGCGCCCCATCGACCGGAGAAACGCGTGCAGCGTGAAACGGACGATGCCGTCCGCCGGCGCGCCGGTCTCGTGGAAGCGGTGCAGGAGCTCGACGTAGACATCCTGATCGAACGTGCCGGGAAGGCGATCCCCAGGGGAGGGCAGCACGCGCCAGCGTCCGCCATCATCCGGGGCGTAGGCGACTGGAATATCCTCCGCCGAATCGCTCAATCGAAAGAGCGGCAAGGGCTCGAGCGACCGATCGAGCAGGACGGCGCGCGTGGCGCTACGGCGGCGCGCGGCCAGAGACATGGCACAAGATGCCTCCCGGAGGCCGTATGGAACAGCCTCTGCACTGGCCTCATGGATGAACATCGTCGTAAAGCGCGTCTCCATTGTTCTCGCGGGGCTGGTAATAGGGCTTCTGGCGCTCATCGGACTGCTCACGCAGGTCCGCGGGACGCCCGTGCGCTCCATCAACCCTGCCGGAAGCCGAAATCCGTTGCCGGCGGTGGGTGATTCCCTGTTCGCCCGCACCGTCGCGCTCTTTGTCGGAGCCGAAGTACAGCCGGGGAACCAGGTTGCCATTCTCTCGAACGGCAACGAGACGTACCCGCGTCTCTGGGCGGATTTGCGCGGTGCAAAGCGAACGATCACCGCGCAGATGTACTACTCGATGCCCGGTGCCGTAGCGGACACGTTCAGCCGCATCCTGGCCGAGCGGGCGCGCGCCGGCGTGAAGGTGCTGTTACTCCTCGATGCGTTCGGATCGAAGCCATTGCTCGACGAGCCCGGTTTTCAGGATTCGCTCAAGAACGCGGGTGTCGTCGTGCGCCAGCTGAGGCCAATAGGATGGCTCTCGCTGCATAAGGCGTCGATGCGTTCTCACGCTCGCGTTGTGGTGGTGGACGGCGTAACGGGCTATACAGGTGGCTTTGGTCTGGCTGATTACTGGCTCGGAAATGGCCGTACAGAAGGCCAATGGCGCGAGGCAAACGTCCGGTTTGTCGGACCTGCTGCCGCGCAACTTCAGGCGGCGTTTGCAGCCGGATGGGCTGAAGCGACGGGCGAGTTGATTGTCGGTGACGCGTATTTCCCGCCGAATGCCTTCCGGGAACAAGGACCGACGCAGGCAACGCTCTTTCACTCCGTGCCGACGACCGGTAGCACGCCCGCCGAGAGGTTTTTGGGGTTGACGATCAGCGGAGCGCGCAAAACGCTGTACGTGACAAATTCGTACTTCGTCCCTGATGACGACCTGCGGCGTCTCCTGATCCAGGCGTCGCGTCGCGGGACTGATGTGCGCGTCCTGACCGTCGGCGAGAAGACCGACGTGAAATCCACGTGGTGGGCGGGACGCAGTTTCTATGATCAATTGCTCGAGGGCGGCGTCCGCATTTACGAATACCAGCCGACCATGATGCACGCGAAGAGCATGGTTGCCGATGGCGAGTGGATGACCCTTGGCTCGATGAACTTCGACAACCGGTCGATCTCGTTCAACAACGAGACGAACCTGATCGCGCTCGATACCGTAGTCGGAGCGGCGATGGACTCGATCTTCCGCGAGGATCTTCGCTATTCGGTGGAGATCCGCCTCACGGAATGGCGCGCCAGGTCCTGGTGGCGCCGCCCGATCGAGCGCAGCGCGCGACTCCTGGCGAGGATTCTCTAGTCCTGACGTCGTCCGAGCGCGGCCCTGACGGCTTCGCGCATCGCGAGCATGTCGGATTCGTGCGCAGCAGGAATGTCGTCACGGACGTGCAATTCGATCCCATCGGCTACCGCGAGTCGACGCCAGGTTCCGGGGTCGTCGCTTCCGGCAGGAGCACTGTTCCCGTTTGCGCCTCCGAGGAGCGCCGGCGCCATTGACTGGGCCACTCTCCGCTCGAGGGCGTCACCCGCGATGTCTTTCATCTCCTCGCGGATCGAGTCCAGCGTAGCGCCCTCCCGCTGGCGAATCTTGATCGCAAGAAGTTGAAGAAGGTGCCGATAGTGATACGTCGCTGACGTGCCAGTGCCCTCCGGGCGCACCAGCAGTCCGTTGGCGACGTAAAAACGCACCGCGCGAGCGGATGGTGCCGCGCGAGCGGACGCGTTGGTCGGCCGCATTCCTGCAGCGTCGACGAGGGCGGTGGCGTGCGCCGCGAGGCCGCGCGCGTTCCACGGCGCATGGCGCGCGTGGGCGCGAAGGAGGGCGACGGGCGAGCTCGGGTCGGGCATTGGATAAAGGTACTGCGGAAGGTCGAATTCCGGCGTGCGAGCTCCCGGTGGCCTACGGGGGGAGGAGGACTGTCAGCGTCGTGCCGAGTTGCGGGTCGCTATCTACCCGGAGGGAGCCGCCATGCGCGTCGACGATTCGGCGAGACAGCGCCAGGTTGACGCCAGACTGGCCGCCGACCGAACCCGTCAGCGGGTCGAAGAATCTCTGGAGGTCCGCGGGTGCGGTGGCTCCGGGGAAGGTGAGGCGAGAGCGCCAGCTTCCGCCAGCGATGACCTCGCTGACGAGCTGAAGGTCCGACGCTTCGGGCGCTCGCTCGGCTGCGCCTTCGAGAAGGATGGCGAACGCCTGAGTGAGACGGCGCGTGTCCAGTGGACGTGAGCCGGCCACGTCGCCTCGTTTCCGCGATACCGCCAGTGAACGGCTCTCGAGCCTGCCTTTCTTCGACTCGAGGACCTCATCCCAGGTCGTGTCGGGATCGGCGGTCTCGAGTTCGAGGGTGAGCGGGCGGCCGAAGTCGAGCAGTGTGTCGACCAGGCGCGCGACGCGATCAGCCTCGCGGAGGAGCCGCCCCACGTTCTTTTCGAGTACCGGGTCATCGCTCGTGCGGAAGCGCAGCAATTGAGCGGCTGAGGATATTCCGGAGGCCGCCTGGCGCAGCGAGTGGCCGATGGCAGTCGCCATTTCTCCTCCGG
>JBKJKH010000335.1:0-3847 GCA_046597595.1 Gemmatimonadaceae bacterium | reverse complement strand
ATGCGCTCCTTCTCTCAACTGATGGACGAGACGGATTCCGCAGGCGTGCAGTGGGGGTTTCTCGCGAGTGAGCGCGCGTACCGCACGCTGCGTGACCTGCACCGGCGCAACCTCATCGTGCCACTGGTGGGTGATTTCGGCGGACCGAAGGCTTTGCGCGCCGTGGGTGACTACGTGAAGGCGCGCAAAGCGAAGATCTCGGCATTCTATACCTCGAACGTCGAGCAGTATCTCTTTCAGCAGGACACTGTCTGGCGCGCGTTCTACGAGAACGTGGCATCGCTGCCCCGTGACGGAAACAGCACCTTCATTCGCGCGGTATTCGGTGGCTTCGCCCGGTCGATCATCGTCACGGATTCAACCGGCGCGCCGGTGATGATGCCCGGGCCGTCGATGCGGTCGGTGACGCAGTTGGCGCCGCTCGACTCCGTGCTGAAGGGCATACGCGCAGGGACCATCCTGTCGTACTGGGACCTGACACGCGGATCGATGCCCTAGATCAGGGCCGCCCGAAGACGCGCCCAATCGCTTTCCTCGCCCTGCCCCACGCATCGTTCCACGTTGAATCCGCCTGCTGCACGACATCCTCGAAGACGGTGTCGAGCGGCGAATATTCGGGCTCATACACAGGTTCGGAGTGGAAGCGGCAAATGACGGTCGGCACGGCGTTCGGGCGGTAGTACTCCGTCGCGCGAGTCGGACACCATTCGTTCGCGATCTCGCCCGTGGTAGGATCGATCGTCGCCGGGACCATGCCCTCAGGCGGACGCCACGTACCAGCCTTCTCGCGCCAGCCCTGAAGGAAGAACTCGGCCCAGGCGGGTGCAGCGAGCCGTCCACCCGACGCATCCGATCCGAGCGAGCTGGGATTGTCGCGACCGAACCAGAACACTGCGACCAGAGACGGCGTATAGCCGACGAACCAGACGTCCGTACCGGCGTTCGTCGTGCCCGTCTTGCCAGCCATCATCGTCTTGACGCCCATATCACGCACGACCCGGCCCGTTCCGTAGTCGATCGCCGCGCGCAACATGCTCGTGAGTTCGTACGCGACCCGCGGATCGAGGACGGGAGTCTTCTCCCCCTCTTCCTGCGTCCAGAGCACCGTGCCATCGGGCTTGGCGATCCGCCTCACGAGCCGTGGCACGACGCGCAACCCGCCATTGGCGAATGGTGCGTACGCGGTAGCGAGTTCCATCGGCGTCACTTCGTATGCGCCGAGCGCCAGGGACGGACGTGGGGACAACGGACTGCGGATCCCCTGCACGCGCGCCTCGTTGATCACGCGCTGTTCGCCGATCGAGCGACTCAAGCGCACAGTCGCCGCGTTCGAGGACTTCATCAGCGCGCGACGCAGCGTGACCGTGCCTTGATATTCGTCGCCGAAATTGCGAGGAGACCACACGCGTCCCGCCTCGACGACTTCGATCGGCTCGTCGTCCACCATCGTACCGGGAGAGAGTCCGGACGCGAGCGCGGCCGCATACACGAACGGCTTGAATGTGGATCCTGGCTGCCGGCGCGCGCGTGTCGCGCGGTTGAAGCCCGCGCGCTGGTAGGTGCGACCACCCACCATTGCGCGAATGTCGCCATTTCGCGGATCGATGGCCACCATCGCCCCTTCAGTGCGGATTGCGGTGGCGCGGCGGCGCACGGAGCGTTCTGCAGCGCGCTGCGCGGTCGCGTCGAGTGACGTTACCACAACCAGGTCACCGATCTCCTCCCGCTCGCCGCCGAGTACCGAATCCACCAGCGAGCGTACTTCATCGAGGGCATATGACGCGTTCGGCTCCGGAGGGATCCATTCATTCTCCGCGATCCGCATGCGCTGCCCCGCTGCCATCACGGCCTGATCGCGAGTCACGTAGCCCTCCTGCACCATCAGCTGGAGGACAAGATTGCGCCGTGTCTGCGCCCGCTTGGGGTTCCGCCGAGGTGTATAGCGCGACGGCGCTTTTGGAAGCGCGCCGAGTACGGCCGCTTCGGCGAGCGAGATCCTGTTGACGCTCTTTCCGAACAAGTCACGGCTCGCCGCCTCGACGCCGTACACGCCATTGCCGAGATAGATGACGTTGAGGTAGAGCTCGAGGATGCGGTCCTTGGTCAGGTTCCGCTCGATCAGCCGTGCCACGCGTAACTCAATGAGCTTCTTCTTGAGCGAGCGCTCGTCGAACTTGCGCGCGACAAAGGTGTTTCGCGCAACCTGCATGGTGATAGTACTGAAGCCTTCACGCACACCACCCGCCGCCACGTTTCGAATGGCGGCGCGGCCGAACCCCTTCCAGTCGAGTCCGCGGTGCTTGAAGAAGCGGCGATCTTCGGTGGCGACGAATGCCTGTCGCACATGTGACGGAACGGCATCGAGCGACACGTTCACCCGGCGCACCTGCTGAAGGCGCCCGAGCAGCACGCCGTAGCGATCGAGAATCCGGCCGCCCTGCGGCGGCTCGAAACTCCTGATCTCACGCCCTGAGGGACAGACCTCGAATCCGCAGGTCGCTACCCAGGAGTCGAAGTAGATCGTACCGGCGACAGCTAGTGCCGCCGCAACCGTGACGGATTTCTGTGGCCACGACCATTCGCGGAACCGCGTTCCCTTTGGCTGGAGGCGACGGCGGAACCGATCGAGACGTTTCTGGAACCAGGGGGGCATTGCGATGCGCTGAATTGCTGAACGACGAACTGCTGTTGTCGTACTCCGGACCTGCGTTGCGGTGCCGCGGCGCGGTTTCTGCTCGATTGCGCAGGGCCGTTAGCTTCGCTCCGTAACTTGATGGCACCATTCGTTCCGCAGCGCTCAACCTTCCTCCCGCTGGACGCCAGACATGTCGCGCTTGACCCAACTCTTCGTTTTTTCGCTCGCCGCCACTGCCGTGCTTGCTGCGTGCGGTGGCGAATCGTCGCCCGCACGCAACACGCCGAATGACTCGGGAGTTGCCGCAGGGAGCGTGAGCCAGCCGCCTGTCGCCTCGACACCAGGCGCGCCCGCGAAGGGCGGAAGCGGGTTCGCCGCGAACGAGATGGGACGGATTCCTGTGCTCGAGTACCACCTCATCGGCGACAAGGAATCGGCGTGGATGGTGGAGCGTGAGCACTTCAAGCGAAACCTCCAGCTCCTCTACGATCGCGGGTACCGCCCGGTGAGCATGCAGGAGTTCGTCGACAAGAAGATCGACCTGCCTGCCGGTTTTTCGCCGGTCGTGTTCACGTTCGACGACGCCTCGCCGGAGCAGTTCAGCTGGATCGAGACCAACGGCAAGCGGGAGATCGATCCAACCACCGTCGTCGGAATCTGGATGGATTTCCACAAGAAGCATCCTGATTGGCGGAACAAGGCGGTCTTCTGCATGCTCAACGGCGCGGCATCTGGACACAACTTCTTCGGTGACAAGGGTGTGCACGGCCAGAAAACCGAGTGGCGCCTTGAAAAGGTGAAATGGCTCGCGGACCAGGGCTTCGAGCTCTGCAATCACACGCTCTGGCACGCCCAGCTCAGCAAATATCCGGACGCGTTCGTCCAGGAGCAGATCGCGCGCGGGGAGATGGGAATCGATTCTGCGGTGGCCGGCTACAAGGTGCGCACCTTCGCGCTGCCGCAGGGGTTGTGGCCGAAGAACAGGCCGCTCGCCTGGCAGGGCTCGTACACCGATCCGAAAAGCGGGAAGACGCTCAACTACAAGTACGATGTCGTCCTCGAGGTGTCGGGCGGCCCCGCGCGCAGTCCGCACGATCCGAAGTTCGATCCGCATAGCACACCGCGCGTGATCGTCGTCAACAACGATCTCGAAAAGACGCTCGACCAGCTCGACAAGAACGCATCCCGCTATGTGTCGGACGGCGATCCGTC
>JBKJKH010000327.1:0-3927 GCA_046597595.1 Gemmatimonadaceae bacterium | reverse complement strand
GGCATTTGCACCGGAGCCGCGACCTGCAGGGCGCCACGCTGCTGCGGCGTCTTGGAGATCCGGATCTTCATCCCCTTGTCGCTGGAGATTTCGATCGAATCCACGGACGAGCCGTCGAGCAGCTCCACCAATTTCTTGACGTATCGTAAGTCGATCATAGCGCGTGCAAGGTTCGCCGGTGCTGTGGCGGCCTACGCCACCTCGAGCAGCTCGCGTGGGAAGTGCGTCAGCACCTCCACGCTGTCGGCGGTCAGGTAGACATCGTCTTCGATCCGCACGCCGCCCCAGCCGGGAAGGTAGATCCCCGGCTCGATGGTCACTACGGATCCTGGCGCCAGCACCGCCTCGGCAGTTTTTGCCAGCCGCGGCGCCTCGTGCACTTCAAGTCCAAGTCCATGCCCGAGGCTATGCCCGAAGGCGTCGCCATGGCCACGGCGCTCAATGTAGCTTCGCGCGAGTGCGTCGGCATCCCGGCCACGCATCCCCGCCCGAACTGCCCCCGAGGCGGTCTCATTGGCGGTCTGGACAATCTCGTAGACCTCGCGCTGCCGCTCGTCGGAGTTGCCGACCACGACCGTACGCGTGACGTCGGCGCAATACCCCTGGTACATCGCGCCAAAGTCCATGAGCAGAAGCTCGCCTCGCTGAACCTCCCGCGCCGAGCAGCGCGCGTGCGGTAGCGCCGAGCGAGGACCGGACGCCACAATCGTCGAAAACGGAAAATCTTCACTCCCCGCGTCGCGAAGCGCCTTCTCCAGCAGCCCGGCGACCTGCAGTTCCGTCATTCCCGGTGCAATCCGCGGTAGCGTCTCACCCAAGGCTGTCGTCGCGATAAGCGCCGCCTGGCGGATGAGGGCCACTTCGTCTGGATCCTTTCGCTCCCGGAGCGACTCCACCAGTTCAACGGCGGGACGCCAGAGCCAGCGTCCGCCCGCTTCGAGCAGGCGCTCGAAATCCCGGTGGTGGATGTGCGCGCTCTCGAAACCAACCACGTGGATGCCACCCACCTGCGGCATCAGGTGCCACAATCCGGTCCACAGGCTTTGCGCTTCGATCACGACGCGCGCCAGCTCGCCAACCTCCTCGGCGACCTGCGTCTTGTAGCGGAAGTCCGTGATGAGCAGCGTTTCCCGCATCGTCACGAACAGGAGTGCGCTCGAGCCGGAGAAGCCGGTGAGATACCGGATGTTGGGCAAGCTGGTGATCAGCAGGCCGTCGAGGTGCGCTTCTGCAAGCGATTCGGCGAGCCGCGTCAGCCTTGCGCCGCGCTGGTCACTCACCGGCGGCCAGACCGGCGACGAGGCCACGCAGTGCCAGCTCGTAGCCCAGCACACCAAAGCCACACACCACTGCCTTCGCGCCGGCGGCGAGCATGGACACGCGGCGCTCCGGCTCGCGCGCATAAATGTTCGTCAGGTGCACCTCGACAAAGGGCACGCCGACCGCGGCAAAGGCATCGCGAATAGCAAGGCTTGTGTGGCTGTACGCGCCCGCATTCATGAGGGCCCCGTCGACAACGCCCCGAAACGCGTGAATCTCGTCGACGAGTTCTCCCTCGCCGTTGCGCTGGAGGCAGCGGAGCTCCACGCGCAGATCGCGTGCGACCTCCTCCAGGCGCGCTTCGAGTTCCGCGAGCGTCGTGCGTCCGTAGAGTGCTGGTTCGCGCGTGCCCAGAAGGTTGAGGCTCGGCCCGTTGAGAACGGCAATCCTCACTTCTTCTTCAGCCCTTCGAGCCAGGAATTGAATTGTGCGATGTCTGCTTCTCGCGGCTCGGCCGCGCTGGGCGGGGGTGCACCCGCACCAGGTGTGGCACCACCGTCCGAGAAGAACTGATCGAAGGAAAAGGACTGTGACCGGCGCAGCTCGGCGGACCGGCGTGGCGCGTCTGCGAACACGTGATCGAGGGAGAACTCATCGCTGGCCGCCCGTGTCGGCTTGCCCGCGATGACCGCCGAGGTGGATGCATCGCCGTTGGTGTACAGTGCCGAAAGGGCGAGCGCGGCCGCCTCGTCCTCGACACGCACGCCACGATTCCCGAAAAGCCCTGAGAGAGAGGACGCTGCGTCCCCCTCCCCGTTTTCCGCTGATGTGTCCTGGGGAGCTGGTGATGCGGCTGCCGCTGGCGCCATTGCGAACGCCGGCGGTGCCTCCCAACCCGTGACGGGCGGCGTCGGCTCCGCGATCGCGGGCTGCTCTTCCACCTGCTCCGCAATCCCGGCATCGGGTGCCTGATGGGCATCAGCTTCGTAAGCTGGTGTTATGTACGCCGGTGCTTCGTCCGCTGCTGCTTCGTACGCTGGTGCCTCATACGCTGGTGCTTCATACGCTGGTGCTTCGTCTGCCTGTGGCTCGGACGAGGCCTGCGCGCCAGTTCCGAGCCGGGTTGCAGCGATTCGCGCAAGCAGGTCCCGCATGCTCGGTCCCGCCGTATTCGATTCCGGGGGCGCCGCGTGGGGAATTTGCGTCTCGCGCGTGAGGCTGAGATCCTCCGGTGCCACATCGGCCGCGGGACGACCCTCGAGCTGATCGAGGCGCGCCTGCAGGCGCGTGTCGCCGGGGCTTTGTTCGATCAACTGCTGGTAGACGCCGACCGCGTGCTCAATGAGCCCCTGACGCACGTACAGCTCTGCCATCGTCTCGGTGACGAAGGCACCAGGCGTTTCCTCAGCGACCTGCTCAGCCGGTTCCTCTGCGGGCGGCGCGGACGGTTCCTGGGGGGCCCACAGCGCATCATCGATCGTTGCCGGAGAGTCCACGGGTGGCGCGCTCTCGGCGCGCTCAGGAGCCCTCTGCACGGGCACGCCGGCCGCAGGCGTAAACTCGGCAAAGGAATCATCGAGCAGTGGATCGACCGCTCCTGAACTTACCGGCGTGCTGCTCATGGGCGTGACGCTCGATGGCGCCTTCCACGCCATCATGTCCTCTACCGAGGCGCGATGGTGGTCAACTGCCGGATCCTCTTCCGGCGCCGGAAGCTCAGGGATGTCGAGCTCCATGGGCTCCATGTGCGCCGTCGCGTTCGGATCGAACGCGGGCGCCGGGGGAACAACGGCCACGGCATCGTCCACGCTGTCCAGCGCGAGCGGCGGCGCGGCGTCTGCCGGCCCGTCGAAATTGCCCGAGAGCCCTGCGAGAGGGCTGTGCGCTTCCGCGTGATGCGCCGCCGGCTCGAAATGGGTCGTCTCGAGTCCTTCTGTCGAGTCTACCGGTGCACGAAGGAGTGGCTCCTCCACCGCCGCCATTCCGGAAGTGCTATCGCGCAGGTCGAGCAACGAAGGCGCTTCCGCCTCCGGCTCAGGAGCATTCGGCGGCGCAACGCGTTCCATCACGAGCGTTGTGATTTCGGGCCTCACCGCCTTCGCGGGCTCGGGCGTGCTCTCGGAGACCGGAGCCACGTCGGACCAGTCCATGGCGCCAAGAATTCCGTCTCCTTCCTCCTCTGCGGCTGGAGCGTCTGACGCGGCGTCCGCTCCTTCGGATGGGTCGGGGGGAAGCGCGGCAAGCTGGGTCTGGATCTCCTCGTTTCGCGGGTCGGCGTCGAGCACGCGCCGGTACCATCCACGTGCCTTTAAGGCGTTACCCGTCTCTCGCTCGATGTCTCCTAAGTGCTTGAGCGCAATGAGGTTTTCTGGGTCCAGCTGAAGTGCTGCTTCAAATACCGCGCGCCCCTCCTCAAACTGCTTTGCCTCGTACAGGGCCTGCCCGAACACGACGTGCCCGCTCATGTGAGAGGGCTGCTCCTGGAGATGCGTGCGGCAGATCTCGATGGCTTGATCGAGGTCGCCCGCCTTGCGGTATTCGTTCGCGAGAGGCGCGAAGTAGCGACGAGGGTTTTCGTCGAACTTCTTGCGGAGCTCGTCGATCCGCGGATTCGAAGCGGGCATTCACTTCCTCGAAGGATTCACGGCCAATGTGAGCCGGGAGGGA
>JBKJKH010000165.1:0-2876 GCA_046597595.1 Gemmatimonadaceae bacterium | reverse complement strand
CCCGTGACTGACAGAGTTCGACTGGCTCGGCTCACCCTTGCCGTCGCCGAACGATCCTCCGAGCCAGTAGCTGCGGGGTCCGCCGATCATGTCCATGCTGTTCCAGAAGTCTGGCGTGCGCGACTGATACGCGACGTCCTTCAGCATCCCGGTGATCTTGCCGTTCCGCACTTCGTAGTAGACCTGGCCGGAGAACTGGAAGTTGTAGCGCTGGTGGTCGATCGACCACGAGCCACGATTCTTGACGATGATGCCCTTCTCGGTGGCGGCGACGATGTCGTCCATGTCGATATCGCGGTCACCGGGCATGAGTGAAACATTCGGCATGCGCTGGAACTGCACGCTCGACCACGAATCGGCGAACGAGCATCCATGCGACTTTTTCACACCGGTGAGATTCGAGATCCACGCTGCCTGCTCGCGCGTCGTCTGGTAGTCCTTGAACATCCCCTTCTCGACGATCATCCACTGTTCGGCCGGCACGCCCTCGTCGTCCCAACCCACGCGCGCCAGGGAGTGCTCCTGCGTGCGGTCGGCCTGGATGTTCATGATCTCCTGCCCGTACCGGAACTTGTTGAGGTGCTTCTCGGGCGGCGCGATGAAACTCGTGCCGGCGTAATTCGCCTCGTAGCCCAGTGCGCGATCAAGCTCAGTCGGATGTCCGATCGACTCGTGGATCGTGAGCCAGAGATTGGTCGGATCGAGAATCAAGTCGTACCGCCCCACCTCGACCGTTTTGGCCGTCAACTTCTCGGCCGCAAGTGACGCCCACTTTTCGGCGTTGCCGGGCATGTTGATCGACTCGATGTACTCCCAGCCCTGTCCGCGCGGCGCCAGCTCCTCGGTGTAGCTCTGGAAGTCGCCGTCGCCGATCGCGGTTGCCGTGAATCCGGGGCCGACGCGCACGAACGTCTGCGTCGTGAGCGTGCCATCAGTCGTTGCGAGCGTCTTCTCCTCACGCAGGAGCGCAAGCTGCGAGTTCACGAAGCGAATCTTCGGCACCTTGAGCGCCGCCTCGTTGGCCGCAAGCAGCATAGCGACCTTTTCTTCGATGGGGACGTCGATGGGGTCGCGCGCGACGGGCGTCTTCCACGTGCCCTTCACGGCTTGCACCGGCGCCAGCTCGACAGGACGCTTCTGCACAGTGCGTGATGCCCTCGCAATGCGAACGGCTTCGCGCGCGGCAGCCGACACAGCATCCTTCGTGAGCGTGCTCGTTGCGGCAAATCCCCAGGCTCCGTTTACGAGCGCGCGAACGCCCACGCCGAAAGACTCGCTGTCATTGACGCCGGTGACCTGCCTTTCGCGTGTCGCGACAAACTGCCGGCGATAGCGACCGACGCGCGCATCCGCGTAGGACGCACCGGCGGCCTTCGCCGCATCGATCGCGAGCAGCGCCATTTCATCGGCGAATGGATCGGAAGGCGCAGGCGGGAGAAACAGGGTCGCCGAAGGGCCGGCGAGCCCTCGGGAGCCGACGACTGCTGCTGCGGCGCCGGTGGTCTTGAGAAAGTCGCGACGACTGGACATTGAGACGCTGCGGAAGGGGAACGAGGCCTGAGACTTCTATAGTACGCAGGGCGCCGGTTGGGCGTTGCGCAGCCAGCGTCCCACTGCTACTCCGTGATCATTCCAACGTGGATCGAACCGCGTACTCGAATACGTGGAATCACTCAGGAATACGCGAATCAACAACTGAAGAAATCACATGGACAGTTCGCAGATTCGTTCATTCCACGTATTCGAGTCGAGAAAGTTCCGCACTGCGATAACCCGCAGGCAGGAATCCGCGCCGTTTCGGCATCATCCGCAGCATCCGCGATATCGATGGAATCCGGCACCGCGGAGAAGAAGCTGCGAGGGGGGCGGTGCTGTCGCGGATCAGGTGGATGCAGCTGAAACGGCGCGGATGAACAGCTAAAAGGCCAGAGGAGGAAGGTTCAATTCGAGGTGCGCGGTAAGCTCCATCCGCCCCCACTTGATGCAGCATGACTCCGTCGACGTTACCGCTTTCGCCCCGTGAAGACCACGCGGCCGAACGGGTCAGTGCGCGATGTCGCGTCGAAGCCCGCATCGGTGAGCCACGCGAGCCATTCGTCGCGCGAGAAGAGGCCCTCCGTCTGGCGGTCGAGCTCAACGCTCATCGAGCCGTCGGGTTCGCGCAGCATGAACGCGTAATCGACTTCGTACAGGTTGTCGGTGGGATCGTCATCCCTGCGCCATTCCAGATAGCGCAGGCCGCGCCCATCAGCGGAATCTTCTCCATCGCAGTCCGTACCGGGCACGAAACTCTCTCGCACATAGTCTGGAAGCAGCACCACGCCTCCGCCCTGGCGGCAGTGATGTGCAACGGTCGCGAACGTGGCGCGCAGGTCCGCCTCGGTGAGCATGTAGCAGATGGCGTCGTGAATGAGCACGACGTCGAAGGCGCGATCCAGGCGGAGCGTCCGCATGTCGCCCTCGATCGTCTCGCACTCCGGATTGACCTGCCTGCATATCTCGAGCATGCCCGGAAAGAGATCCGAAAGCGTGCACTGCATTTCGCCCTTGAGATGATACGCGACGCTTCCGCCGCCGCATCCCAGCTCGAGCAGCGTTGCCGGAGGTGCATCAGGCGCCGCGCGCAACATCGGGAGCAGATCGTCTGCCTCTTCGACATACTCAGAAGGCGGCGACATCAGCAGCCACCACTTCGAGAGATCGCGATAGAGGCGAAGCTCCCCTGTCACGAGAGGAGTGACGGATTCGGCGTGATCAACGCCTTGAGTGTGTGTCGCGCTTCGACTGCGGCGAGTGCATCGCCCGCCTGGTCGAGCGTGTAGCGCCCCGAGACCATCTCCTGCCACGGCACGCGGTCGCCGAACGCCTGCACGAGC
>JBKJKH010000532.1:0-6684 GCA_046597595.1 Gemmatimonadaceae bacterium | reverse complement strand
CCACGCTGCCGCAGCGGCGGAGAAGGTCACCGAAAGCCTCTTCGAGGATCTGGACCGGGCGCGATATCGCGACCGTCATCTGCTTCCATTCGACGGCGCGGTATGGGCTCTGTTGCGCGAGCCGAATTCCGCGCGCATCAACCAACTTGTTGCGTGGTCCGCGCGTCGCAAGGCAACGGCGCTGGCACTCGCGATTCCCTGGCGTGTCGCGACCGCGCGGACGCGCGTCTCCGTTGCCGATCTCCAGGGGCGGCTCAGTGCACGTGATGCGCTGCTCGACTACCTCGTGCTTGACTCTGCCGTTGCCGTCATCGTCATCACGCGGGAACATTCGTCGGTCGTGCGACTCCCGGTTTCGCGCGACTCGCTGGCGGCGATGGTCGAGCGCCTGCGCCGTCCGCTGGTTGCCGTGATCGGCGGCCGCATCGATCTGGCGAGAGCACGCTACTCCCTGACCACTGCTGCTGCGCTTCACGCGGTGCTCGTGCAACCACTCGCAGGAAGGTTGGCGGGAAAAGACCGCATCAAGCTCGTTCCAGACGGTCCGATGCACGCGCTCTCGTTCGACGCGCTCGTCGTAGCAGCACCGACAGGTCGCGACGTGACGCTGGAGTATGCGAGCGCGAAGTATCTCATTGATGCGCATGAGATCGAGTACCTCCCGTCGTCATCATTTCTGGCGACGTCCGCACGACCGAACTCGCTTGCGAACTCCAGGCTTCTCGTCGTGTCGTACGGAGCGCCAGGCGCCGAGCGGGAGGCCGCAATACTTGGGAGTGCATGGGCTGGAGCGCGGACGACGCTACTCGCGGGAGCCGCCGCCACCGAGGGTGCCATCATGGCCGCAATGCCGAGTTACGGCATTGTCCACTTCGTGGCGCACGCGCAAGCGAGTGTGCGCGATCCGCTTGCGTCGCATCTGCGGCTTGTCGCCGACTCTCTGGAGGATGGCTACCTGAATGTCTCAGAGATCGCAGCGACGAAGATCAACGCGCGTCTCGTGGTGCTGAGTGCCTGTGAAACGGATGCGGGGCCGATCTTCAATGGCGAGGGAGTGATGGGACTCGCCCGTGCGTTTCTCGCGAGCGGCTCGCAGGCAGTGATCGGGACGCAGTGGCCGGTCGGGCCAACGATGGCGGAGTTGATGGGGAATTTCTATCGGCGGCTCGCGGTGGGAGAAGCGCCGTCGCCCGCATTGCGGGCGGCGAAGCTGGCGATGCGCGCGCAGCGCGAGACAGCGCACCCGTTCTACTGGGCCGGAACAGTGTTGGTGGCAGGAGGAGGAGGACGGTAGCGGGCTGAGGTGTCACGCTCGTGGCTGTGCCCCGACTTAACCTCGAGGCCCATTCGGTCGCCTCGCAACGCCATGGGTCTCCGGCGCGATAGCTGTCACGGGGACAACGGCTTTGCCCGCACTCCACTACCACCCTCAGGAGTTGGATAATGCGTGGTCTTCGGCTGTTACCCCTCGCCGCGGTGTTACTGACCGCCCTTGCCTGTCGTGACTCGACTTCGCCCTCAAATGGCGCCGGCCATGTCAGTAAGCCTGCCGAAGGATTGGTTGAGGGAACCTGGGAGAACGTCGCGCCGATACCGAGGTGGTACGGTGGCGCGTACGCCGGCGTGCTGAACGGCAAGATTCTCATTGCGTCGGGTGGGACCATGGACGCGTACGACCCGATCACGAATAGCTGGAGCGCGCGCGCTCCGCTTCCGATTCCCAATGTTGGGGGCGCGTCGGCTGCGATTGGCGGGAAGCTCTATGCAGCCGGCGGCTGCGGCAGCGACGGGGACTGCCGCATCCACACAAACTCCGCTTTCCAGATCTACGACGATCTGTCGAACTCGTGGTCCATCGGGCCACCGATGCCGACCGCGCGGGGGGTCCTTGCCGGCGCGGCAGTCGGCGGAAAGTTCTACGCAATCGGTGGAACGCCAGCGTGCCCGCCATGTGACGCGCCGGGAACGGTCGAAATGTACGATCCCGTGACGAACTCCTGGTTTACGAAGGCATCACTCACAGTAGGCCGTAACAGTATTGCCGTCGCAACCCTCGATGGCGTGCTTTACGCGATCGGCGGAGTCAACGGGTCGGGGGTCACTGCAGTTGTCGAAGCCTATGATCCATTGACGAATACGTGGACGTCGCGCGCCTCGATGCCGACTCCCCGGGCCGCCGCCGCCGCGGCGATTGTTAATGGTCGGATATACGTAATGGGGGGTTATACCTCAACCTGGGTGGCGACGGTGGAATCGTACGATCCCGCGACGAACAGCTGGAGACCGGAACCAGCGATGCGTATCGCGCGATGGTTTTTGTCCGGCGCCGCTGTTGACGGCGTTCTCTACGCTATCGGTGGGTCTGACGCGGTGAGGTCATACAACGTGAACGAGGCGTTGTTAATTGCGACAACACCACCGCTGGATGTCACGCCGCCCGTAGCCACCATCAGTTCCGCCACTGATGGGAATGCTGCGACGCTTGCCAATGGTCAGAGCACCCGCTCCACCGGAATCACAATCGCATTCGCCGGCAGCGACGCGGTTGGGGTTGTCGGATTTCAGTGCACCCTCGACGCCGGTGCTCCAGTCGCGTGCACGAGTCCGGCCAGCTACTCCGGCCTCGCCTCAGGCACGCACACGCTCCGCGTCACAGCCTCCGACGCCGCAGCCAACACGTCGGCTCCGGCGAGCTTTGCCTGGACCATCGATGTCACCCCGCCCGTAGCCACCATCAATTCGGCCATCGACGGTAATCTCGAACTCATGGCGAGCGGGGAGACGACGCTCTCCACCGACATCGCCTTCACCTTCGACGGAACGGATGCCGTTGGTGTCGTCGGATTTCAGTGCAGCCTGGACAGCGCTCCGCTCGTGTCGTGCTCCAGCCCGCGGGCGTTTGCGGGGCTCGCGTTAGGCGTGCACGCTTTTCAAGTCATCGCGCTGGACGCGGCGGGCAACGTCTCCATTGCAGCACGCTTCACCTGGACCGTCGTAACGCCGAGCCAGGCTATACTCCAGATGATCGACATGGTCAACCTCCTCGGATTGCCTAACGGTGTCGCGACCAGCTTGAACGCCTCGCTGAAGAACATCAATACGAGCAATGTGCCGGCCGCTATCGCCAAACTGAACACGTTTATCACGAAGGTCAGTTCTCACGAGGAGAAAGGAGAACTCACAGCAGCAGCGGCCGATGAACTGAAGCAGGCAGCGAACGCGATCATCGCCAAGCTGCAGGGATTGTATTGATCAGTGGTCGCGCAGGCCCGTGGGCGCAGGAATTCGCAGCGTCCACGGGCACCTCGACATCCATCGCACGCACGCAACGAAGCGAACACGTACGCGATGGATGGTTCCATGATCGACACGCATGCAATGCATGCTGGAGTGCCGGCAACGGGCTTCTCCACGAAAAAGGACATATCGGAGTCGCCATACGCGCCCGCCCCTTGTCATCGCCACATAAAATCGAACCGTCCGACCCCTGCGCCAGTGCCATCGGTCGTGCGCAGCGCCCTCGGGTGATTTGTTCGCGCTTCTTCTTCCTGCCAACCGTTGTGCAACTCACGCTGTCAGAGTGGACGCACCCTTCCTCCTGGAGTCGTCCATTGCGCGTCCTTTCTCTCGCCCTGCTTGCCCTCGCCTGTGCGCCACTGAGTGATCACACCTCGCTTGGCGCACAATCGCTCGCCGCACGCGTGGCCGCTGTTGGCGACGGCGACGCGCGCATCATGTTCGCCGCTCGTCCCGACATCTGCGGTGACGGGCGGTCGTTCATCATGGAGCGGCTCGGAGGAAGTGGCGAGGCGCGGATCTATTCGGGGGACATGAACTTCACGACCACCGACACCAAACTGAATTCGCGCTGCGACGAAGGGCCGGTGAGCGTGCTTCTCGGTGTGCGCAACCGTGAGGTCACATGGGTGAGAGTGCGTGTGGGGCCCGTTATGTCCCTCTCCGGTGAAAGCAACTTGGGTACGGTGTCTGCCGCCGATGCCGCCTCGTACCTGCTGACGCTCGCCGGGAAGACGTCGGATGCCGCGTCGCACGACGCGCTGCTCGCCGCGACGCTCGCCGACAGCACAAAGCTGAGCGCGCCGCTGAGTGCCATCGCTCGCAACCGTTCACTGCGCGCCTCGCTTCGCGAGCAGGTGCTGCGACATCTCCCGTATGTCGCACAGCGTGAAGGCGATCGCGGTGCGCGGGCGGTCGTCCGCTCGATCGCGCTCGACGAGGACGACGTGCTGAGCGTGCGCGAACGAGCCGTGCGCGTCTACGGACAGGACGCGGGAACTGCGGAGTTGCGCGACCTGTTCTCGAAGCTGCAGGAGACCACACTGCGCGAGCGCGCAGTGCGCTCGGCAGCGGAAATTGGCGACAAGGCAGCGGTGGATTGGATGTATGCGGTCGTCATGGACGCATCACAGCCTTCCTCCATTCGCGAACGCGCAGTACGCGTACTCGCCGAACTCGGGCGGGCCGACCTTCTGCTCCTTGCGTATCCGAAGGTTTCGGAGACGGCGCTTCGCGACCGGATCATTCGCGTGCAGGCCGAGGCGGGTGGTGCGGAGGCGCGCAAGTTCCTGCGCGCTATCGCGGAGGATCGGACCGCATCGCGCGCGGAGCGCGACCGCGCCATTCGGACGATCGGCGAGCAGGGTGATGCCGCATACCTGCGCGGGTTGTACACGACGCTCGATGACCGTGGACTGCGTGAACGCGTGCTGCGCATAGTTGTCGAGTCGAGCGATGCACGCGCCTGGCTTCGCGCGATCGCCGCCAACGACAAGAAGGAAGTGGAGTTGCGCGACCGCGCGGTGCGGCTGCTAGCCGAGCAAGGTGCTCCGTCATCCGAACTCGCAACGCTCTACGATCGCCTGGCAGAGCGCGCGTTGCGCTCGCGGATTATCAGCCTGCTCGCCGAACGCGGGGACGATGCCGCGTTCAGCAAGCTCGAGGCGATTGCGCGAGGAGACACGGACCCCGATCTCCGTCGTCGCGCTGCGCGCTCCATGCAGAAGAGCTGAGGATGGGAGGCGTTGCGTACGGCAGTAATCGATTTGGACGTCCACCCATCCCTGTCTTGGCGGGTAACTGCTGCATCCCTGATCGACTGAAGCACTGACCGACTCCTGACTCCTTTCCCGGCGCACGCACCGTAGCTCTACGCGGGGAGAGAAGTCCGAAGTTGCTCAGTACTTCAGTGTTTCAGTGACTGCAGTAATCGATTAGATGCCTGCCCAAGCTACCGGCCGACGTACCTGATCCGCCACACGCGACCGCCCTTGTCATCCGTCACATAAATCGAACCGTCCGGCCCCTGCGCCAAGCCCATCGGTCGGTGCGCAGCGCCCTCGGGAGATTTGTTCGCGCCCGCGAAGCCATCGATGAACGTCTCGTAGGCCGTTGAAGGTTGACCCGATGTGAACGGGACGAACACGACGCGATACCCGTCCTGCGGCTCAGGCGCGCGGTTCCATGAGCCGTGAAACGCGATGAACGCGCCACCCCTATAGCGCTCCGGGAACTTCGTGCCCGTATAGAACAGCAGCGACATCGGCGCCCAGTGACCAGGAAACGTCACCACTGGTGCCTTTGCAGCAGTGCAGCGTCCCGGTTGGCGGCCATCGCCGCCATACTCCGGTGCGAGCACGAGTTGCTTGCCGGCAATATCGAAGTAGCAGTATGGCCAGCCAAAGTCGTCGCCCTGATTCACCTGCATCAGCTGTTCAGCCGGGTTCTCCGCGCTGTACTTCGCGTCAAAGAGCTTTGGCCAGTTCTGCACGAACTGGTCGCGGCCGTGTTGCGTCGCGTACAGACGACCATCGGCAGGATGAATGGCGAGACCCATCGCGTTGCGAATACCCTTCGCGAAGCGACGCGTGCTGTCTGGTACCTGGCCAAGCGTGTTGGCGTCGAACTTCCAGATCCCTGCGCGCGTTGAAAGCTCCGGGCACGGGTCTGCTCCCGGTGACTCATTGCCGCGATCGGTGAGCTGGCAGCTGTTGGTCCGCGAGCCGATGTTGACATAGAGGGCACCGCCGGCATCGATGACAAAGTTGCGTGCTTCGTGGCCACCGGGTGGAAGGTCCTGCACGACGACCTGCGCGTCGCCGCTCGGCCGCAGCGTGCCCGCCGCGAGCGAATGCCGCACGATGCGCGTCTTCGCGTCTGCGTAGAGGTAGCCGTTGAAAAGCGCGATCCCCGTTCCGCCGATGTCGCCGAAATACGCGACAGAATCGGCACGCCCATCAGCATTCACGTCGCGCAGTGCCGCGATTCCGCCACCGCCGCTGCCAATGCCCGGGGGCGCAGAGGCAAGCTGGATGAAGAGGTCGCCGTTCGGTGCGGCCGTGATGTGCCGGGGCGCGCCAATCGAATCAATGACGATGGTTGCGCAGAAGCCGGCGGGGAGGGTGAGGGACGCGTCGCGTGCCGGGCACGCAGCAGACGAATCACCCGCAGCCTGGGTTGTGGTGCGCTTCTCCGCAGATCCTCCTGGGGATTCGTCCGTGACGCGGCAGCCGGAAAGCAGCGCACCCAGCAGCGCGAATCGAAACGCACGGGAAACAGTCATCGTCGATGTGGTCCTGCGAGAGGAATGGATGATACGGGAAACGCACTTGAGTCTAGCATCTCGCCGTACCGAGTGAACCCCGCGCGGCGGACGACGGCATCGCC
>JBKJKH010000574.1:0-6133 GCA_046597595.1 Gemmatimonadaceae bacterium | reverse complement strand
CGCGCGTTCGATGGTGGTCGGCTCCTGCTCGTAGACGTCGTCCTTTGTCTCTTCGCGGAGGAGCTCGAGATGCTTGCGGCGGCGCGCGTCCTTCCGCGCTTCATCCCTCACCAGGTTGGTCGCCACGGCAAAGAGCCAGGATCGTTCACTGGTGAGGGTGTCCTGTCGCATCGCTCGCACGAACGTCTCCTGTGCGACTTCCTCGGCCCAGTCGCGGTCTCCGAGCCGGCGCGTGAGATATCTCACGAGCGGCGCGTGGTATTCGCGAAAGAGCCGGGAAAGTTCGTCCTCGTGCATCTCCTAGTTTGCCCACTCGCGCACCGCGCGCGCTAGCTCTGCGCGATCCAGGGACTCGGCGCCGTCGGGTCCAACCTCGATGATGATCGAGCGTCCGGCCACGCGTACCCGGTCACCCGAAGCCAGAAGCTCGGCTAGTTCCGGCAGTTCGCGCACCAGTGCGAAGTACGCCGCACCGTAGGCGCGAATCTTCAGGACACGGGCGCTTGCGGGCGACTGGCCGTCGGTCCACATGCCATCGCGACGCTCAAGTATGCGTCCGCCAACTCGCCGGGTGCTTTCGCTGCCGGGCCCCGACATCGAGTCGGCTGCGGCCAGCGAGCTGGCGTCACGCTGCGCGCTCGCGGCCTTGGCAGCCTCGAAGCGCTGGTCACGTGCAGCGCCTGATTCCGCCGCCATGCCGCTAGTCGCCGCGCCCGCCGCGCGGCCCTGCACATCGGCACGGTTGCGGCGTAGAGAGGGCGACGGCGCGCCATTCTGCTGTGCGACCATCCCCGGCTCCAGCACGAGATAGGACGACAGTTCCGTCGGAATGCCGTAACGCTCGCCGAGCGTGCGGATCTCGTCGTCCAGCTCACGCGACGCGCCGTTGCGCCGACGCTCGGCACTCAGGTAGCCGACGCGACGTGTTGCCCACAGGCGTGGCACGAAGCGATTCTCGCGATCACGCTCGGGAAAACGTGCAGTGGTAGTCCAGGTGATGGGCCCATCGGCGGTACGGCCCGTGATGGTAATGCGACCCTCTCCATCGCCACGATACCTGGCGAGATAAACAAGGTCGTTGCCGGCAAAGAGATCCATCGATTCACTCGGCAGCACCTGGCGTAGCTGTACGCCATCGGCGCGAAGACGCACGTCGGTCAGCACCGGTGTCGACAATCGTGCCGCTGCGAGCGCAACCGCGCGCTCGACGTCTTCCTCCGGACGCACAAACTGTGCGGTGCCGCGACCCTCGAGGGCGATCTGCTCGAGCAACGACACGTTGAGGTCCGCGCCAAGCCCGAAGACAAAGAGCCGGCGACCATGTCGCCACGCTCGTACGGAGTCAGCGATCACCGCGGGACGCTTCTCGCCCACCGTGGCTTCGCCATCGGTCATGAAGAGCACCAGTGAGAGCCGCTCATCGTCCACCGGTGAATGCAACGCCTCGTCGAGCGCGCCGGAGATATTGGTGGAACCACTCGCCTCGAGATCGGCGATGTACCGCTGCGCTTCGCGAATGCGGTCGCTGCTCGCGGGTGCGAACCCACGGCCCGGGAAGGTGCGCACATCAGACGAGAAATCGACGATGCGGAACCGATCGCCGGGGTTCAGTGTTTCGAGCAGCCGGCGTGCGGACTGCCGTGCCTGCTCCATCTTACGGCCGCTCATGGACCCGGAAACGTCCATCACGAGCGTGACGTCGCGCGACGTACGGCGTGTCGCCACGGCGGGCGGCGACAATGTCACCAATGCGAACCGGTCGTCTTCCCCGCCTGCGTAGGTCAACACGCTGATCGCGGGTGCGTTGCCGCGTCGCACCGGGATGAGCACCGTGACGTCGGAAGTGGCGCCGTTCAGCTCGACGCGGCGCCGGTCACCGTCGCGGCGGACATCTGCGTCATGCGTCGGCGAGTACGCCGTGCCATACATCCGGTCGTTCGGGTAGAGCAAGGTGAACGAAGGCCGGCGTACACGGTCGCCACGACGGTCTTCTGTACCCGTGCGCCATTGCCCGGACGGTGCGGACCCGCGGAAGTAGTCGACCCGCAACGCATCCCCCTCGCGCGGCGCAACGCTCTGGAAGCGCACAACGACTTTCTTCTCCTCGCCGGGATTCAGCGGGAAGATTCGCGCGCGCAGCAGTCCCTTCCCAATCCACTCGACAAGTGCAGGATCCTTCTGCCGGCGAACAATCTCTTCATAGACCCTGCGCGCCTCTTCTGCGCCAAGCGTCTCGCCGGACACGAGCTCGCCATTGATGGAAAGCCGGAGGTCCTGGAAGGCTGCATCGCCGGGGAGCGGAAACACGTAGTCGGCTTCGCCGAGCCCGGAGCCGCGATTCACGAATACTTCTGTGACTTCGTATCGAAGGACGCGATCCACGAGCTCGACGCGCACGTCGCTGCGTACTCGCTCAATGGTGTTTTCCGGCCGGATATCGCAGGGGCGACGCGGCATGGGTCGCGGCGGACAGTCGCGGATTCCGCAGGGAGGGGGCGGCACCTGGCAGCGTGCTATGAGTGTTCCCTGCGCGCTGGCGACGAGGGGTGCCGAGATGGTCGCGGAAACGAGGAGCGCGACAAACGTTCTGCTGATCATGATGGGGTCCGGTAGAAGGGCTACCGGGGAGACGCCAGGTGCGAGACGACTTGCACACCTGACGGGGATCAGTTTGTCCTTTCGTCTCCGTCCCTGTCCCTGTCCTCGAACGCGCGCAGTGATCGCGCGATGTTCGCGCGCACCTCGGCGTCCCGTGCGCTGCCGCGCGTCGCGCCGAGCGGGTTGATCGCCGTGCCGTCCGCCGTGCGGAACCAGTGCGTCACCGGCGCGCTGACCGTCACGTTCGTCGGCGTCTTCGTCCACCCGATCACGAGCGGCCTCGGCAGCACCAGGGCACGGGCCAGCTCCAGGTTCGCTTCATATAGAAAGGGGGTGCCATTGAACGTGCCCTCGACCCTGATGCTGTTGCCCCGCATCTCCGGCGCGGCGACGAGGCTGAGGGCGACCTGCGCATAGGCCCCCGCCGGGACCTTCAACGAGAAGCGCTGCTGTGCGTCGCTGCCGAGCGGAAGATCGACAACGGAGAGATCGGCCATGACCGGAGTACAGCGAGCGTTCGGCGCGCCAGTGGAGCAATCATCACCGCTCGACGTGCCGATGGTTACCTGGCGCAGGACCATGCGGGCGCGGGTGATGACGAGAAGGTCGTACTTCGAGCGCAGTGTGTCGGCCGATGCCCGGCCCGCCGAGGCAGCAGTCATTGTCTGCGGTGCGCGCCCCGCGAAGGAGAACGCCGTCTCCGCCTCCGGAGTGAGGGCGGTGGGTGCGCTTCCGCCGCACGCGGTGGCTGCCAGTAACGCAAGGCACGCTACACGCCTGAATTTGGACTGCATGGGGATTCTCTCTCGAAGGGCTCTCCCCGAGCTTCGGCATCCCGCGTAGACTCTTGAGCAGTAGATTCGTCCTCGCCTGTGACGGGCCCGCCTGTCGCTCCCCTATTCCCCTGTTTTTGGTTTTGCACCCTTCGGAGGCGCCCTCCCGCAGGACGACGCCGCGTCCGGGCCTTGCGCTCGACCTGGCGCCCGACCTCTCTCTCGAGCGCGCTGCCCGGCTCGCGGCGCGTTCCCTTGGCGTGGACATCGCCGCGGCCGTGCGCGGTGCGATGGTGGTCTTTCACACCGCAGAGGGCGCGTCCGCACCCACGCTCTCTCACCGGGCTCTGGCCGACAAGGCGAATAGCGACCCGGACGCCAGAATCGTAGCCGACCTCCAGAAGGACTCCACCCTCCGCGACTCGCTCCTCGGCGAGCGCAAGGCGCCGCGGGCGATGTTGAGCGTAGCAGTGCGCACCAGCGACGGCCGGCAGCTTGGCGCCCTCTGTGTTTTTGACACAAGCGTGAGAAAGTGGCGGAAGGCGGACGTCGACATTTTGCGCGAGATCGCGGACACGCTGGCTGCCGACATCGAGATGCGCAATGCGGCCCGCGCGATGGGCGAGCGCGAGTCCGAACTCACCGACCTGCTCGACCACACCAACGAGTTGGTGTTTTCCACCGCGCTCGACGACTCGCTGATTTTTGCCAACGCCGCGTGGGCGCGCGCCCTCGGCTACGATGCGGAAGCGGCAACCGGGCGTCTTGTTGGTGATCTCGTAGCGCGCGGCGTCCGCGCGCGTTATGACGACGCGATGCGCAGCGTAGCTGCCGGTGAGTCCGTCGGCGATGTGGAGATGGTCTTCGTCGCTCGCGACGGACGCCGCGTGGTGTGTCGCGGACGGATCACGCCGCGCATCCAGGATGGCATGGTGACGGGCGCGCGGCATGCGTTTCTCGACGTGACTGAAGCGCGGCGCGCCGAGGCCGTGCGCTCGCGTCTTGCCGCAACGCTCGAGGCGACGACGGACTTCGTTGGTATCACCACGCAGGATGGCCGGCTCGTCTACCTCAACGGTGCGGGGCGGCGGCTCGTGGGGCTCGCCCCGGGCGCCGACCTTGCCGGCGTGGACCTCGCCGCGCTACGACCTCCGGCTGAACATGCGCGCATCGCCGAGGCGGCGACGCGCGACGCCGTGCGTGATGGTGTGTGGGAGGGTGAGTCGGTGCTCCTCGGCCCGGACGGAGAGGCGATCCCCGTTTCGCTGGTGCTGGTGGCGCATCCGTCCACATGGCCGGGAGAGGCGCCGTATTTCATCTCCGCGGTGATGCGTGACCTGCGCGATCGCGTGAGCGCGGAACGCGCGCTGCGCGACAGCGAGGCGCGCAAGCAGTCGATGCTCGATACCGCACTCGATTGCGTTATCACGATCGATCATAACGGGCGCATCCTCGAGTTCAATCCCGCAGCGGAGACGACGTTTGGTTTCCTCAGCGAGGAGGCCATCGGCGCGAGGATCATCGATCTCATCGTGCCGATCCGGCTGCGCGGTGCCCGTGACAACGCCTTCTCGCGGCATCTCGAGATGGGTGAGTCGCGCATTTTGAACCGGCTCTTTCACATGGCGGCGCTCCGCGGTGATGGCAGCGAGTTCATCTGCGAGTTCTCCATCACGCGTCTCCCAATAGAGGGTCCGGCGGTCTTCACGGCGTTCCTGCGCGACGTCACCGCGCGGAAGGCGCTCGAGGAAGCACTGGCCAACGAGCGCGAGTTCCTGGTGGCGGTATTGGAGAACCTCACCGACGGCGTAGTTGCCTGCGACGCCGAAGGCCGGCCGACGCTGGTGAATCGCGCGCTGCGCGTGCTGGTCGGCCTGAGCGATGCGTCGTCGCTGCCCGAGACCTGGCCGCCCCCCGGTGTGCTTTTCACCACCGATGGCGTGACGCCGGTGGCGAGTGCGGACACGCCGATCGCGCGCACGATGCGCGGCGAGGTCGTGGAGGACGAAGAGCTCGTCGTGCATGACCCGAGCGGCACGCCGCACACCCTGCTCGCGAGCGGCAGCCGCATTGTCGATCATTCGGGTGAACAGCGTGGTGCGGTGGTGGCGTTGCACGATGTTACCGAACAGCGGCGGGCCGAGCGGATGAAGAGCCAGTTGATCCGGACGGTGAGTCACGAGCTGCGGACGCCGTTGACCGCGGTGCGCGGGGCGCTCGACCTGCTTCAGCGAAAGTCGGACGCGCTTGGCGAGAGCGGGAAGACTCTGCTGGCGATGGCATCGCGCAACGTCGCGCACCTGGTGCGGATGGTGAACGACCTGCTTGATGTCGAGCGCATCGAGTCGGGTGCGGCGACGATGGAGCAGGAATGGGTGGATGCGCGCGTCCTCCTCGACACGGCGCGCGAGATGACCCAGACCATTGCGGACTCGGCGGGCGTGACGATCGAGACCCAGCCGGCCTCGCTGGATGTGTGGGGCGATCCCGACCGGCTGGTGCAGGTGCTGACGAACCTGATTGGGAACGCCGTGAAGTTTTCGCCGCGCGGCGGGATCGTGTCATTGTCGGCGGTGCGGTTCGACGACGACACAGCGATCTGCTTCACGGTCACCGACCAGGGCCGCGGCATTCCGGCGGAGCACATTGACTCGATCTTCGAGGCGTTCGAGCAGGTGGAGGCCGCGGACGCGCGGGATCACGCGGGGTCCGGTCTGGGGCTGACAATCTGCCGCGCGATCGTGCGGCAGCATGGCGGGATC
>JBKJKH010000381.1:0-2973 GCA_046597595.1 Gemmatimonadaceae bacterium | reverse complement strand
AACACCGAGATTGTGTTCCAGCAGAAGGCACTCGACGCCGAGGCGCACGCGAGGAAGGTGAGCGTGATTCCGGATTGTGGTGTCGCTCCGGGGATGGTGAATATTCTCGCGCAGCATGGTATCAAGCGCCTCGACAGCGTGCAGTCCGTGCGCATCTACGTCGGAGGGTTGCCACAGAACCCGGAACCACCGCTGAACTACCAGCTCGTCTACTCGCTGGAGGGTGTGCTCGACTACTACACGACGCTCTCGTGGATCATCCGCGATGGCAAGCGCCAGCAAGTCACCGCGCTCAGCGAGCGCGAGCCCGTGACCTTCGGCTCAGGGCTCGGCGAGCTCGAGGCGTTTCACACCGCAGGCGGGCTCTCGACCATGGCCTTCCGGTACGAAGGGAAGATCCCGGCGATGGAGTACAAGACGCTGCGCTACCCGGGCCATGCGGCGCTGATGCAGGCGATCCGGGAGCTCGGCCTGCTCGATCTCGAACCGGTGGACGTGAAGGGACACAAGGTTGTGCCGCGCGATCTCGTTGTCGCCGCCCTCACGCCGCGCCTCACCAAGAAGGACGCCAAGGACCTCATCGCGCTGCGCGTGGTCGTTGCCGGCCAGAAGGCGGGCAAGCCGAAGACGCTCTCGTGGGAGCTCGTCGACCGTTACGACGAGACGAATGGCGTCAGTGCAATGATGCGGTGCACGGGATATTCACTGTCCATCACGGGCCAGATGCAGGTGCGCCGAGAAGTGCCGATGGGCGTCTGTACGCCGGATGAATCGATGCCCGCGGAGGAGTACATCAAGGAACTGCACACGCGCGGAATCGACATCATCGAGAGTGAGACATAGCCACTCACTCCCGCATGAACGCCGCCATCTCGATCCCCATGCGATCGATCGTACTGCGCGCAGAACCGCGGTCACTCCCGTTGTAGATGAAAGAGAACGCGATGACCTCGCCATTGGCCGAGGTGACGTAGCCGGCAAGGCCGATGACTTCGTTGGTCGTGCCGGTCTTCGCGTGCAGATTTCCGGCTGCGGGTGAGCCGCGCATGCGGTTGCGCAGCAGCTCACTCTCGCCGGCAACCGGCAACGAGGCGTGCAGCGCGGATCCCCACGGCGCGCGGTGCGCGAAGGCGAGCAGGTGCACCATCGCGCGGCCGCTGATGCGGTCCAGCGTCGAGAGTCCGCTGCCGTCCGAGGCAAAGGCCGAGCCGGCGGGCGCGCCGGACTTCCTCAACATCTCCTGCACCAGCAGGTTCCCGCTCTCGGCTGAACCCGGAGCAGTAGGATGCGCGTCGCGCGCAGCGTTGCGGAAAATGAGCTCCGCGAAGTGGTTGATGCTTTCGCGGTTCATGTCGCTCACCAGCTTTTCCAGCGGCGGCGAGAGGTGCGACGCCACCCGCACTGCGTTGGCAGGCGTCCGTCCCATCCGGATCGCCCCGTCAACCGCTATGCCCTCGCGCAGCAATGCGTCGCGGAACGCGCCGGCGGTGAAGCGGGCCGGGTCCTCGACGACCAATCCGTAGCGCCGTGTGCCCGCGCGCGCACCGATCGATCCACCGACCGTGATGCTGCCGTCCGTGTTGCGCCGCGCCATCACGCTGGCACCGCCGCCTCCAGTTGTTCGCACGCGTCCGCCCATCGGGACACCGGATGACGACGGCTCGAGGACCACGGTCGCGCCCTGACCCGACACCGTCGGTGTCACCGCCACCCAGACGACATTCTCATCGAGCGACAATGCGGACACCCGCGCGGCATATGATGCGCCGAGGTACGTCGTCTTCCACCCTTCCGGAATGGTGCGCGACTCGAAGGCCGACGCATCGCCCACGATATCGCCATGCACGCGACGAATGCCGGTGGAGGCGACCAGGCGCGCCAGTTCCCTGACTGGTGCGTCCGGAGTGCCGCGCACGTAGCGGTTCGAGAATGCGGGATCGCCTCCGCCGCGCAGGTACAGCGGGCCGCGCAGCAATCCGTCTTCGCCGACTTCGCCATCACGGAGAATATCGGTACTGAAGCGGTGATCCGGGCCGAGCTGGTCGAGGGCGAGTGCCGACGACCAGAGCTTCATCGTCGAGGCAGGAACCATTGGCTGGTCGGGCGCGCGTCCGAACAACGTGTCACCGCGCGAGAGCGACACCACCAGCACGCCCCACTGTCCCTGTCCGCGATCTGCGTTCAGTGTCGCGGCAAGTGCAGCGGCGAGTTCCGGTGCGGACCGCGGTGTTGCCGGCGGCGGGGATGGACGAGGCGCGGGGCGCGCGGCGACGCGTGTCGGCGTGCGCGCGCGCGTCCTGCGCCTTCCTGAGCGCTGCGCCTCGGCGACACTTGCACAGAGCAGCAGTGAGCAGAGCGTCCGCCGCGCGAGGACGAGTGCGCGGCGTGACTTCACGATGTTCAACACAAAAAAACCTAGACCTTCAGGAAAATGCGGCGGCGATACATCCAGCTGAGAATGCCCAGCCACACAAGAACGAACGCGATCGCGAATGTCAGCGATGCCGTCTTTGGCGGAAGCCAGGACACGAGCATGCGCCGGTAGATGAATTCTACCAGGGAGACCTGCTTCCCGTCGAGCGGCACCTTGATGATCGAATAGATCAACCTCGCCATGATGCCTGAGCCGACGAACGCGACAATCGGATTCATGCCGAACATGACGAACGGCCTGGTCCACCAGGTCTGGTCGTTGATTTCGACGATCCACATGACGGTCGCGAGCGTGACGCTCGCCATCCCGGCGGTGAACAGGACGTACGAGCTTGTCCAGAGATTCTTGTTGATCGGATACGACCAATGCCACATCAGTCCGACAACCAGTGCCAGCGCCCCTACGGCGAAGAGCCCATTCAGTCGTTCCTCGAGCGGACGCGGCCGGTCGGCGATCCAGCGGCCGGCCATGATGCCGAACATTGCCGTGCCGACCGCGGCAAAGGTCGAGAGAATGCCCTCGGGATCATGGGTGGTCGC
>JBKJKH010000296.1:0-4023 GCA_046597595.1 Gemmatimonadaceae bacterium | reverse complement strand
GCTCGGTCATCGATCGTCCCTGTCTCGTTGCGGGAGGTGCAGATCCCTCGCTGCGCTCGGGATGACCGCGTAGGGCGAGCTTGCCTCCCGAATGCTGCCATCCCGAGCAGAGCGAGGGATCTGCACGTCTTTCACTTTCCCTCCGTGTCGCGCAAGCGCGCGATGCGTTGCCGCACCTCGGCGACCTTGGGTTGGAGCTCGGGGTCGGCATTCTTCCAGAGGTCGACGAACTGGAGGTAATGACTGAGCGCCTTCTGGCGGTCCCCCTTCGCTTCATACAGTTCGCCCAAGCGCTTCTCAGATCCAGCACGCCAGAGCGGATCCAGCCCCAGTGAGTAATAGTCGCGGGACGTGAGATATTTCTCGAAATACACGATGGCCGAGTCGGCGATGCCCGCGAGGTCGAAGGCACGGGCAATGCTCGGCAGCACGCACCTCGCACACGGACCTGCTGGTCCATCCGGGAGCACATCGGAGGCCCGCACTTCGGCCAGTGCATCCTGCGGACGCTTCTCGGCGAGCAGGATTTCCGCCTGCGCCACATGGACCTGCGGCTGCGCACGCCACCGGCTCACCGAATCCTGCGCGAGATCTGCCTTCCACTGTGCGACTACGGCCCGCGCGCGATCGGGGCGGCCAGCCCGCGCGTAGAGGATGGCCGCAGGCCCGTGGGCACGTTGTGCGACGGGCAGCCCCTGCATGGGGGCGCGCGCCAGCAGCGCGTCGAGCCGCCTCGCACCTTCGTCGCGACGCTCGTAGAACCAGACGTCCGCGCTGATAGCGGCAATGGAATCGGCCAGGGGGGAAACCGTCGCACCGCGTGCAGCGTTCGCCTGCCGTGCTTCGCGGGCCATGACCAGACCTTCACGAATCCGGCCGCGCGTCGTGAGGAGGTTGCCAAGTTCCACCGTGGCATCGCGCCGCGCTGTGGGAGACGAGTCGCGCCTCACCGCCGCCAGATACGCGGCCAGTGAGTCGGCCTGACCCTTCGTATACAACAGACGTGATCGGGCAGCTGTCGTGCGAGTGCCCGGCAGCTGCTTTTCCCAGCGCACCAACGTTGAATCCGCTGCCGCCAGTTTGCCCTGTGCCAGTCGGACATCGATCAGGCCGCCGAATGCCTGCCAGATGGGACGGTCACTTTCGGTCACCTTCCGGTAGAGTGGTTCCGCGCGCGCGAACTCGCGGCGGCTTCTCAGCAGCAGTGCGTAGTTATTGTAGATGCGGACGTCTGAGGAATCGCGCTGTACGAGTGCCTCGAACGCCTCCACGGCCTTGTCGCGGTTGAGGCCTGGACCGGTGAAATAGCTGGCGATCGTCATCTGCTGTTCGTAGAAGGCGAGCCTGTCGCGATGCCGGTACGCCCTCGTGAAGGCGGAATCAACCTGGGCCTGGGGCAAGCCCGCGTTCTGGAGGACGATGCCAAGCTTCCGCCACGCGGAAGCGAACGTCGAGTCAATCGCGACCGCTTCGCGCAGCAGCGCGATGGCCTTCGTCTCGTTGTGCTCGACGTCCGATGCGCGCGCCCCAGCGGCATACTTCCTCAACGCCTCCAGAGACGTCGTGGTGACCTGATCGAGCGGCGGAGTGCGCTGCACCGTGCGAAGCGATTCACCAACCTTCGCCCGGACACTCTTGCCCAGATCACCGATCGCCTGGATCAGCGACTGTGCGTCATTGGCAGTACCGGTGAACGATGCGAGCACCTGCCCGGTTTGGGTGGCGATGAGCTTCGCGCTGATGACGTAGCCGCCGCCAAGCGACAGCACCTCGCCATCGAGAATCGCCTTGATCCCTTCGCGCGTCGCCAGCTCGCGCGCCAGGTCGAAGTGCACGCGCGCATCCGCCGGCCGCTGCATGCGCGTCAGCGCTTCGCGTACCGCGATGGCCTGCACGACGTCGAGGTTCGACGATTGCGACAGGTCGGCGCGAATGGCTTCCGTGACCACGGGTCCCAGCGTGCTGTCCGACGCGGGACTCTTGAAGTCCGCCACAATCAGGCGCTCGCGTTCGCCGAGCACGCCCGCAGCCATCAAGGACGCAGCGGGACCGATGCCCATCACACGCATGATCATGTACGCTGCGACCGCAAACACGAACACGCCAAGCGAGATCATGCCACCCATCGTCGCACGCCGCCACGTGAGATGCGGGCTGGCCTTCATGGCGAGCGTGTTCATCGTCGAATGCACTGCAGACCCGCCCGGTGTGAGCGTGGGCGTCGTCAGCAGAATGCGGCGCGTCCGGTTCTGCACGAAATGCGTTGCAAGGATCACCGGCAGCCCAAGCGCCATCACGACGATCGATCCGGGAAAGACCCAGCTTGGCAGCCCGATGGCAATGACCGACGCCTTCGCGATAATCGGCACCAGCACCGCCGCGGCCCCATAGGTGGACAGCGCGCGCGCCAGCGAGATACGGCGGTGCAGGAGCATTGCTTCGCCAGGTGCAAGCTCCCCCGATCCCGAACTGATCGCGCCTTCGAGCGCTTCGAGCACCTCCGTCGCGCTCTGGGGCCGCAGGACCGGATCCTTTTCCAGGCAGCGCATGACGAGCGCCGTCAATCCGGCCGGCGCATCCGGACGCAGCTCGCCGAGGGACGCCGGCTTCTCCGTCAGGTGCGCGGCCAGCAGGCGCTGCGGCGCCTGGCCGTGAAACGGGGGATGGCCCGCCAGCAACTCGTAACTGACGCAGCCGAGCGCGTAGATGTCCGCACGGTGATCGACGTTCGGGTCGCCGGCGATCTGTTCCGGCGCCATGTAGGCCGGCGTGCCTAACGACGTTCCCGCCTGCGTGAGCGTGCCGCCCGACACGCGACCCTCCTCCCGCGATGCGGAGAGGGCCTTCGCGATGCCGAAGTCGGTGACCACGGCCGCCCCTTCCGACAGCAGCACATTCTCCGGCTTGATATCGCGATGCACGATGCCGTGCTTGTGCGCATATGCCAGCGCACGCGACATGTCGCGGATGACGTTGATCGCATCACGCAACGACAGCGGACCCGTGTCGTGCAGCTTGTCACGGAGCGACCGCCCCTCCGCGAATGGCATCGTGTAATACGGCAGGCCATCGGACTCGCCAGCCGCGAGCACCGGGACAATGTTCGCCTGTTGCAGCCGCGCCGCCATCTGGATCTCGCGCTTGAACCGGTCGACGCTGATGCCGGCCGCCAGCTCCGGAGACAGCAGCTTCACCACGACCTTCCGCCCGAGCGCGTTGTCCTCGGCCACGAACACGCGCGACATGCCGCCGCCGCCAAGCTCGTCGCCCAGCGTGTAGGCGCTACCGAGCGTGGCTTGCAGGCGATCCCGAAGTTCAGTCATGGGCAGCTCATCTCCGCTCCGTGTCTCTCAGGCGTGCGATACGCTGCCGGACTTCAGCGACCTTCGGCTGCAGCTCAGAATCCGCGTTCTTCCACAGCTCCACGAACTGGAGATACTGGCTGAGCGCCTTCTCGCGCTCGCCCTTAGCCTCGTACAGTTCCCCCAGTCGCTTGTGAGCACCGGCGCGAAAGTCCGCGTCAATAAACGAACGGAAAGGCGACGGATCGGCGAGGAACCGCTCGAAGACGGCGATGGCGGAATCCCCCTGGCCGCCGAGATCGTAGGCACGGGCGATGCTGGGCAACGCGCAGGCTGTGCACTCGCCAATGTCACCGGCGCGGTACTCGCGCACGGCATCCGGATACCGTCGCTCCTCCAACGCGATGTCGGCCGCGAGAAAATGCATGTCTGCGGAATCGGCACGACGCGGTGCAGCGGTGAGCCGACGCTCGAGCGCGGCAAGCACGACTTTCGCACGATCCAGCTGCCCCGTTCGCGCGTACATCGAGCCGACGACATAGTACGGTCGCTCAGTTTCCGGAATTCTGTCGAGTGGATGCGCAGCGAGCGCCTGTCCAGTGAGTCGCGCCGCGGACGCCCTGTCGTCGCGGTACCATACGGCGTCGAACGCGTCTTCGAGATCCCGCGTAAGCGCCGCGAATGACACTCCGCGAGTCGCACCGAGGTCCGCAACTTCGGC
>JBKJKH010000123.1:0-3724 GCA_046597595.1 Gemmatimonadaceae bacterium | reverse complement strand
CTCAACTTTGGTCACAGATGACGGACAATGTGGTGCTGCGCACGTTCATCACTGAAGCCGAAGCGCGGATCGCCGCCGCGGCGCTCGAAGCGCACGGCATCGACTCGCATGTCATGGCCGACAATGCCGGTGGGGCGCTCCCGGCGATGTCGGTGATCTTTCCCATCCGACTCATCGTCCGGCGAGAAGACGCGAGTCTGGCCGCCGAGATCATCGAGGGGGTAGCCGACGATGAAGAAGAGGGTGACGAAACCTGATGCCGGACGGCAGAGTTCGGTGTGTCTGCCACTGTGAGCGACGCCGCTCCGGGCACCCGTTTCCCTCACGAATGTGTCTCAGTAATTCAGCACGGCGACCCACCGTCGTGTAAGCGGCCCCGAGGGAGAGTTGCGGCCTGCCTGTTGCCTTCCATATGGCCATGAAGCCGTATGAGGATCTCGCGCCCCAGCTCCGCCCCCTCGAAGACAGCTACGAGCTCGTTCGTGAGCTGGGGGGCACCAACGCGACGATCGTGTATCTCGCCCGCGTGCGATCGAGTGGCAGAATGGTCGCCCTGAAGACGATTCGCGCGCAGTACCTGCGAGACTCCGAGGCCGTTGCGCGCTTCGGACGCGAAGCGCGGACCATGTCCGCGTTCGACCATCCGAACATCATGAAAACGATAGCCGTAGAGCAGATCGGGCGCCGGACGGCGGCAATCGTGATGGAGTATGTCGAGGGCGGGACGCTGCGCGAGGTCCTCCGCGCTCAGGGGCCGATGCCCTTCTCGCGTGTCAGGACCATTCTCGACGATCTTGGGGAGGCTCTCCGCTACGCACACGGCATGGGGATCGTCCACCGGGATGTAAAGCCGGAAAACATCTTCATCGAGGCGGATTCGGGACGCGCGATGCTGTCCGATTTCGGCATCGCCCGTGACATGGAGCTGGACACACGCCCCACGATTGTCGGCGCCGCGGTCGGCACGCCGACGTACATGTCGCCCGAACAGATTGATGGGCAAGCAGTCGATGCGCGAAGCGATATCTACAGTCTTGGCATGCTGGGCTGGGAGCTCGTCACAGGATTGCGGCCGTGGGACGGTGAAACGCTGTATGGCGTGATCTACAGGCAGAAGCACGACGACCTGCCACCGCTTCGCACACTGCGCGCAGACACGCCGGCTTCCCTGGAAGAGGTGATCGAGCGCGCCATGAAGAAGGACCATGCGGAGCGCTGGTCGAGCGCGACAGCGTTCCTTCAGCGGTTGCGCGCCGACAGTGACGTTCGCGCCGCCGATACCGGCGAACGCGACAGCCTGCCGACGCTGCAGTTCCGGCGGCCCAGTGAAACGCTGGTTGGAGTGCCGCTCGCCAGTCTTGCGGCGAAAGAGCGCCACACGGCGCCTGTTGAACGCGAGATTCCCCTGCGCCCGGCGCGTGATTCCATCCCGATAGTGGCGCGCGAGCCGGAGGTTCCCGAGGTCGTCAGGGAGCCGGAGGTGCGAACTCCGCGCCCGACGGTGCCTCGGCGCCGGATATCGCTCGAGGACGATGTCATTGCGCCGGTGCAGATCACGCCGATGGAGAGTGCGACGGCGGACGACGAGCGCCGCGACGCTACGCGGATAAACTCTGCGGCGCTCGTCGCGCATGAAATTCCGCAGCGAGTTCCGCCGCCGCGGCGGCGGAATCCGCTCATCATCGCCATCCCATCTGCGCTCGCGCTCGCCGCTGCGCTCTTCCTGTTCGCGCGCCGGAGTCAGGATCCAGCGCCGCAGGCAATTGCAGTGTCCAGCGATTCTGTTGTCGCGACGACGAGTGGGGGAAGTGTCGCGGAGCTGAGCGCAACGGACACCGCCCTTCTGTCCACGCGCTCGCGCCATCAACCGGCAAAGACGCAGATGGCAGAAGCAGGAACCGCAACACAACCCGTGCGCCCACGCCCGAGTGCACGTCCATCTCCAGCCACCCCGACTGTTGCAGCGGCCCCGCGTCGTGCGCGCAGTGCGCCGGAGCCGACACCCTCGCCGGTTGGAGCGGAAGACCGAGAGGCCCAGGACACGCCGCTTCTTGATCGCGTGGCTGACAGCGACGTGCAACTCAATCGGATTTACCAGCAGCTCATCATCGTGCTGAAGGGTGACAACGCAGACGGTGAAGAGCCGTCGGCAGTGCGCGCGCTGCGCGTCCAGCAGCGCAGCTGGTTGTACCAGCGCGATGTCGCCTGCAGGGTAGGCACCATCGAGGAGCGGGCAGCGTGCTTCCGTGAGCAATCTCGCAGCCGAGCTACCGAATTGCGTTTGCGATTGGAATCCGCGAGCGCCGACGCGCGATAGGTCGCGTTCGGTCCCTAGAGGGGCTTCACGGCGCGGCTCGCGACCTCCTCCTCGGTGAGCCCGTAGATCGGCGGCGCGCTGAGGCCGAGCAGCCCGAGCATGAAGTAGAGCTGTCCCCGATGGTGTGCCTCGTGCTCCGTCATCGCGCGCAGCCATTTCCAGACGGTGATTGGAGTTCCGGCGGGGGTGAGGCATTTTTCTTCAAGCCTGGACTCCGGCAATCCCAAAAAAATCTCGACAGACTCGCGATGCAGGGTGTCCATATAGGTGACGACACCGTCCTTTCCCTGGGCCAGTTCGCTGCCGTGTCCGGCATAAGCGCTGGGGCGCCCCGACACCGTCTCCGCGTACATCAATCGCTCGATACCGGCGAGGTGGCGCACCTGGTCACCGAAGGTCCATCGTCCTTCGGCGGGAAACCACTCGATGCGGTCGGCGGGAATGCAGTCCACGACGCGGCGCGTGCGCTTGCGCACTCCGCGCCAGTGCTCGACCAGCGCACTGATCGCGGCTTCGCTCACTTGCGCGTTGCGTCGAAGAACTCGCGGGACTTGCCGCGTGGAACGGTGAGAGTCTTCCAGCCGGTGCCGCGAAAATGCTTCGCGAGCAGCACGATCTGCCCGGCGTGCGACGAGTAGTGCCGGGTTGCCCTGCCGACCGCCGCGACGACCGTGAGAGGCTCGCCGTTCAAAGTGATGATGCGGAGCAGGTCGTCCGGCCGCAGATCATCGACCACCGCGAACGCCATCCGCCATCCCTCCTCCCATTCGCGAAGCACTGCTTCCCGCGTCGCTATTGGCGGCGGCTCGAACTCCGAGTCGCGGCCGCGATCCAGCTTTTCTCCATCCGTGGTGAGGAATTCCGTCCACCGCGAGCGCATGTTGCCGGCGCAGTGCCGCATGATGACGGCGACAGAATTCGACTCCGCATCCAGCGTACGGAAGAGATCGGCCTCCTCCATCTGCACTATTGCCGAGTCTGCCTGAGACTTAGCTGCCCGCAGGCCCACTTGCATCTCCTCGAGCACTGAATCGATCAACGATTTCATTGGGTAATCCTCCTGTGGAAGAGCTAACTGCCGAGCTGACTACTCAGTTAGGCAAGGCTGGAATTGGACCTTTTCACGGGTGTAGTCAAGGGCACGGAAGGCGTATCATTCGTGAGTCAGGAAGGGCGCGGTACGGGGGGACTTCCCTCCGTTGCCGCCACCGAGTCGGTAGTGGGGCCGTCAGGTTCCCCCGGTCGGGACGCTCGCGTGTCTGGTTCACGTGAGGCGAAACGGCATTCCAGGTGGAATGCCGCCACCCGTCATTCTGGAGGAGTATGAAACTGAAGACCATCAAGTCGGCGGCCCTGAACGTTGGCCTTGCCCTCGCGTCCGCGTCGACGGTCTTCTTCACGGCTCGT
>JBKJKH010000639.1:0-8796 GCA_046597595.1 Gemmatimonadaceae bacterium | reverse complement strand
CAGCGGCGGGACTCGGACAGTGATGCACCGGACGGCCCAGCTGCCATAGCGCGAGAAACAGGGAACAGGGAACAGGGAACAGGGAACAGGGGAGGAGGTGTTGCGGTTGTTCGCCAGAACGGCGCACGAGTCGCGGCAAGCCACACTATCGCAATGCCTCGCTCCCTGGTCCCTGGTCCCTGATGCTGGATCTCTCCGCAGGAACCCGCCGCGCAGCTATGGCAGCTGGGCCGTCCGGTGCATCACTGTCCGAGTCCCGCCGCTGACGTCTGTCCAGATCATGTCGAGGTTGGCGCCGAGCACGAATGCGCGCGCCTGGGTGCGCGAGGGAGTGGTGGCAGAGCCCGGCATGGCGCTCGGGCCGATGAAACTACTCAGCTTGTCGAACGACAACGACAGCGCCACCGAGTGCAGGCTTTCATCCGTGCCCAAGCCGGCGCCCGCCGTCCAGGCAATCGCGATGCGGCCATTGTCGCCGATGGACGGATGAGACGAGAATCCGGCCCCCAGGCGTTTCGGCAGGACGAAGGAGTTTCCCTTGTCGATGGAGCGAGACACCCATATGCCCCCCGCGTTGCTCCAGCTCGCCACAACGTCGCCCTCGGGTCCCACAGCGACACCAGGCTCGCTGCCTGCGCCAGAGGTGCCGAGCGGCACACCGATGAGGCCATCCTGATCCCAGACCAGCCCACCGTTCGCGGAGCGGGAAATAAAGATCGTCGTGCCGCCCCCCGTGATGCCGCGCGTGTCAGCCCAGGCGGCGACGACATCTTCGCCGAACCCGGCAAGGGACACGTCGCGTGCACTTCCGACCGTCACGTTGGTGGAGATCGGCGTAGTACTCGTGAAGTCGCTTGCCGCCCACGCGTTGCCGCGCCACACGGTGCTGAACAGCCGCGCCGGCGTTGCAGTGGCCGGGTCGCTCCACGCGATGACGGCGCCCCCTGACCCGTTCACGCGGCGATAGGCGTACAGCACCGGAGAAGAGATCGCGGTACTCGTGGAGAACAATGAGAGCGGGGCATCCCACGTCGCGCCGCGGTCCAGTGATCGGGAAGCGACGATGCGGCTCGTGCTCCCAAGTTGCTCGAGCCACGCCGCGATGAAAACGGGGCCGCCGACAAGCCCCAGCACCGGCCGGCGCACTGTCGATGCGCCGCTGAACGTGGGTACAGGGGCGACAGTCCACGTGGTCTGCCGCAAGGGGATGAGGCCATGACGGAGGACCGGGCCATCCTCCCACAGCAGGTGCATCGTGCCCAGGTCATCGCGCCCGCCCGCGACGGCATTGCTGCTGGCGATGCGGGTTTGCGGGCTCTGGGAGACGGTGACACTGCTTGGCGCCCAGGTCGGCTCCGGCGGTTCGCCGCCAGGCGCGCCGGGATCGGCAATGCGGCCACCGCAGGCCGAAAGCACGGCAATGGCAAGCAGGGACGCCGCTCGCTGTACGGTTCGGTACTTCGAAGAGGTCCTCATTGTCCCTAAGAGTGGGGAAGTCCGTGTTTCGTCACCGGAGCGCGCAGCGGGCCGCCTTGCTAGATTTCGCGAAGAGGCCCCGCAGAGTGCGGGGCCAGTCGTCTCGCGGACCCATGCGCACCAGATTTCTTCTCCGAGCACTCATCCTTCCCGTCGCCGTGATCATCGCGGCGTGCAGCGAAGATATCCCCGTTGGCATCGCGCCGATCACTGATCCGGCGCTCGTGACGTATGCCCCGCAGTTGAACCTCGACATCACGACGTTCACGAAGACGGCCTCGGGTCTTTACCAGAAGGACGTTCCTCCGGGATTCGGATCAATCGCCGCCGATTCAGGCGATACCGTTTCCATCGATTACACGTTGTTCCGGCCAGACGGCGCGATCTGCGACGGCAGCCGGATACGCGGATCCACGGTGACGTACGTCGTTGGCGTGAGCGACCTGATCCCGGGCTTCACCGAGGGGCTCAAGGGCATGCGGGTCGGAGGCAAGCGCCGCATTGTGGTGCCGCCGGCCCTCGGCTACGGTGTCGTGGGAAGTCCGCCGTGCATTTTCCCGAACGCCGTGCTGATCTTCGACCTCAGCATGTACGGCGTTCGCAGTGGGTAGCTGAGCGCGCCGCCGCGACTCGCTATATTATCCGCAGCCGAAAAGCCACTCGAGCCGCCCATGCCCTACGTCATTACCGAAGCGTGCGTCAGCGTCAAGGACAAGTCCTGTGTGGACGTGTGTCCTGTCGACTGCATCTACGAAGGCCCCGAACAGCTCTTCATCCACCCGGATGAATGCATCGACTGTGGTGCGTGTGAGCCGGAATGTCCGGTGACGGCGATCTTCCCCGAGGAAGACGTGCCCGCGAATATGCAGCAGTTCGTGCAGATCAATCGCGATGTCTTCAAAGCCGAGGTACCGCCCGGAAGGCCAACGCGGTGAAGCTCGACGAGTGATCCGTCGCCCACATCGCTACATCGCTACATCGCTACATCGCTACATCGCCACCTGCTTGAACACAAAGGCGCCGATCAGCGCCGCATACTGCAGGAACGTCGACACTTCGCTCCGCAGTGCCTCGCCCCAGTCATGCTCGCCCGTGGTCGGCTCCTGCGGGGTGCGCGGAAACCAGCGCTGCGTGCGTGCCTTGTACGCGAGGTATTCCTCTCCGAATATCGACTCGAGCACGCCTTCCTCATAACGCACAATGAGGGTGTACTCGATCGCGAACAGCACGATCGCCACGGGGACAAACCACAGCAGTCCAGACATCACCGCGAAACCGATCCACGCGAAGAGATTGCCCACATAAAGCGGATTGCGCATCCAGGCAAAGATCCCGTACGTCACCAGGCGACCGACATTCCGCGACCTGCGGCGCGTGACACTCCCGGCCGCAGCCACTCCGGAAAGCCGTATCCACTCGCCAAGGGCGACCAGGGCGAGGCCAGCAATCCACGTGTTGCGCGACATGTGCGCCTGCCACCACGCATCCCCCCGTGGCCAGAGCAGGGGCAACGCCAGGAACGGCACGGGCAGCCAACCGCGATTGCGGAAGAGCACCGCGCCAAGTCGCGCGGGCACCGACTGCTCGGCCGCGCTTGGCGGTGGCGGCGGAGGGCCACTCATGCGAAAATGATTTTGTTCATCTGCGAAAGGTGACGGACGAGCGCGCTGCCCTCAATGCCCGAGGCCTGGCGCGGCGCCGAATGTCACCCAGAAGAGGATCGGATCCGCCGAGTTCAGGCGCAGTGCGGTGAGCAGTCCCTTCGCGCCGTACGTCGACTCCAGCCGGATCCCGGTGCGTGCCTCGAATGCGCGCGCGGCGCGCTCTGCGTCAGGGTGAGCCCGGCCATAGGCCCCCGCATATGAATCGTGCACGACCTGCAGGCGTGCAGGGTCGATTGCCGGCAGGCTCACGCCGGTCATTCTCTCGAGCAGCGCGCGCGTGTCGGCGGCGAGCGCGAGCACACGTCGACGATTGCTGCCGAGGCGCGGTCCGCAGCGGGCGGCCACGAGCGTGGAGCTCAAGCCGGAAATCGCGAGGCCCGTGAGCAGGCCAGCTGCGGTGCTCCCGGTGCCCATCGGCAATACGATACGAGAAGGCACGGGCAGCATGCCCACGCGTACCTGCTCGGCCAGTTCGAGCATCGCGTTCACATGCCCGAGCGCGCCGAGCGACGAGCTCCCTCCAAACGGAACCCAGTGCACCCGATGAACGAGCCTGTAGAGCCGCGCGCGCAGCATCCCGTCCACAATCGTGCGGGCGTGAATCACGCGCACGCACTGCGCCTCCGCCTCGCGCGCGATCCCCAGTGCCGCAGGCGTCATCTCGTGCCGCCATCGCACCGCAACAGTGCGTGCGCCCAATCGCGCAGCGTGCGCCGCTGTTGCGAGGACGTGCGTCGACCCTTCGCCGCCGACCGTCAGGACGATGTCTCCCGCTTGCACGCCGGCCAGCAGGAACTCCAGCGCGCGCACTTTATTCCCTGCAGCTACTGGCGCGTTGAGGTCGTCACGCTTGAGCCAGAGCGCTACGTCGCCCGGCAAACCTGTCACGCGTTCGACCGGCGAGGGGAAAGCCCCGAGCTCTGCTCGCGCCAGCGACGCGAGCGCCGGGTACGCGCGCAGCAGGGGGAGCGACATGAGCCGTCTGGCGGGTTGCTCGAGGCTCGGGCGCTGTGCGTCCATTCAGGCGGATGCCTCGGTGGCCTCCCCGGTCTCGGCCACGTCGACGGCATCATCGGGATCGTCCTCCACGTACAGCATTTTCACCGTGACGACGACAACCGCGAGCGCCGGCACTGCCACCAGCAGGCCGATGAAGCCGAACAGGATCGCCATCAGCGCCTGCGCGAGGATCGTCAAGGCGGGAGGCAGGTCCACCCCCTCCTTCATGAGCAGCGGAATGAGGATGTGGTTCTCGAGCAATTGAATGCCCAGGTACACGACCGCGACCAGTCCCGCCTTCTCGGGGGAGTCGACGAACCCCATCACCACGGCCGGGATCGCGCTCAATACGGGCCCCAACGTCGGAATGAACTCCAGGAATCCCGCGATGATGCCTAACGGCAGCGCTGCCGGAATGCGGAGGATGAGCAGCGCGATCGTCGTCACCACACCGATGGCAAGCATCGCGATCAGTTGCGTGACGAGCCATCGCCTCAACACGTTGCTGATGGCCGCCACGACTTCCTCGGCGCGTTTCCTTCGGCGTGTCGGGAACAGGTGCAGCAGGCCAACGCGATAAAGGTCCGGCTCCGCACCGACGTAGATCGCCAGGAAGACGAGGAACAACACGGCGCCAAGCGCGGTGACGGTGGAGGTCACGAAGGGGAAGAGAAACTTCGTCGCACCGCCCATGCGCGAAGCGATCTGCTTGCCGATCGCAGAGCCGCCGGATTTCGAGGAGTCGGCGATTGCGACGACGATCGTGTCCTGCACACCTGGGGCGCGCGCGCCTGGACGCAGCGTGCTGTCCGCGGCCCCGCTTGCCGAGATCAGGGATCCGAAAACGCCGCTGCGGTGGTTGTAGAACCAGCGGTCCAGCCGCTCGATCGCCTGCGGAAACTTCTCGCGAAGCTCGGCGGACTGGCTGCGTAGCGTGGGCGCGGACCACGCCAATACTCCGACGATGCTGGCGATCGTCCCGAATACGACCAAGGCGGCGCCAACGCCGCGGGGAATGCGCAGCTTCGCCAGCTGGTCAACGACCGACGAGACTGCGAGGCCGAAAAGAATGCCAAGGAAGGTCAGGAGTGCCAGCACACGCGCCTCCCACAGGAGCAGCGCACCTGCGTACATCCCCAGCACAATCGCTGCTGCCCGGGCAACGTCGGGCGTCCGCCAACCCATAGTCTTGGGACGCCGATCCCTCGGGTTGGGTGAGGGCGTCCTCGGAGTAGTGGAAGGCCGTCCAATCAGTTCAGACATGAATCTCCTCGTTTCGCTGACGCTAGATTACGCGGCTACCACGCCGGGAGGAACTGCACCGGCAACACTCGCGCACCGGCAAACGTGTCGACTGAGACAGGATCCGACGGGCATCCGCTGCTGTACCTCGATGACGAAACCGGGGTTGAAGGCTTCTTTCGGGAGATCCAATCCGCGCGTGAACTCGCTGTGGACACCGAAGGCGCCAGCTTCCACCGGTTTGTCGATCGGATCTACCTCCTCCAGCTGAGTACGCGCGAGCGAAGCGCGATAATCGATCCCCTTCCCATCGGCACGCCAGCCGGGCTCGGCGCTGCGCTCGAAGACCCGGCGGTCGAAGTGGTGTTTCACGATGCGGACTACGACCTGCGCCTCCTGCACCAGGACTATGGCTGGCGCGTGCGCAACATTTTCGACACGCGCGTCGCCGCGCAGCTCCTCGGCATCAAGGCATTCGGGCTGGGCGCACTGCTCGAGCGATACTTCGGGCTGAAGCTCGACAAGAAGCACCAGCGCGCCGACTGGTCAATGCGTCCACTGCCGAAGGACATGCTCGAATATGCGGCGCTCGACACGCGCCACCTGCTTGACCTTCGCGACCGGATGCGCGCGGAGCTGGAGGCCAAGGGGAGGCTCGGGTGGGCGCAGGAGGAGTTCATCCTGCTCGAGGGCACGCAATGGGACGCCGGAGACGACGCGGACGCGTTCCTGCGCATGAAGGGCGCGCGTGATCTCGACAGGCGCGGGCTCGCCGTGCTGCGCGAGGTCGTGCAATGGCGGGATATCGTCGCCGGCGAGCTGGATCGCTCAACGTTTCGTGTCGTCGGGAACGAAGTGCTGCTGGCCATCGCGTCGACGCACCCGCGCACTCGCGAGGACCTCGCCGCGATTCGCGGGATGCCACGGGGCCTGCTGGAGAATCGCGGACAGGAGGTGCTCGCAGCCGTGCGGCGCGGTCTCGCGATCGCCGAAAACGACCTGCCAAAATTTCCCCGCTCTCCGCGCTGGGACCGGGACCCCGACTTCGACGCGAGGGTGGCGCGGTTGAAGGCAGTCCGTGACGCACACGCGCAACGTCTGGATCTCGATCCCGGAGTGCTTTGCGGGCGCGAACGCCTCGAGACGATTGCCCGCATCAAGCCGGAGACGCGCGATACGCTCCAAGCGATCCCCTCGCTGAGGCGGTGGCAGGTGGAGCTGATGGGTGACGAGTTTCTCGCATCCGGAAATGGCGAAGCAGCAACTGACCGCTCGCCGTACCGCGAGTAGACCTACAGACCCAGGTACGCCCTCATCCGTGGGTCGACGCGATCGGGTGTCCAGAACGGCGCCCACACGAGATTCACCGTCGCTTCGCGCACCCCGGGGATTGCCTTGATGGCGTCTTCCGCACCTTTCATGATCTCGGGTCCCGACGGACATCCGGGAGACGTGAGGGTCATGTCGATATTGACGGCATCGGCATCCACGCGGATCCCGTAGATCAGGCCGAGATCCAGGATGTTCAGGTTGAGCTCGGGGTCCTTCACCTTTCGAAGGGCGAGCTTCACCAGGTCTTCACTGACTTCCTCGGCGATGGCTTCCGCGGGAGGAGTCGCTACGTCGTCCGACATGCTGCTATCTAGCGCCTCGAACTGCCTTCGCGCCACGGCTGCTTTTCGTGGCGCTCTTCTTCGTGCCGGCTTTCGAAGCGCTGATTTTCGAACTCGAACGCCTGGAGCTGCTGGCCTTCACTGCCTTGCCGCTCCTGGTGGATCGCGCCTTTGCCGCTTTTGCGGAGCGCCCCCTCGCGGCTGCACGAGCAGCTTTTGAGCGCGCCAGCGCGCTTCGTCCGCGTGCAACGCGGACCGGCGTGTTCCAGCCCACTTCACGGTCGGCCCTGAAGAGCTGCGGGAAGTGCAGCGGGCCACTTGGCGAATCCATCACGGCGAGCGCCGCCGCATCCGACAAGTCAGCGCGGACGTCGGCAATGACTTTCGCAGGACGCTTCGCGCGCGCGGCGTGAACCCGGTTCGTCAGCAACAGCACGAACATCTCGCGTTCGGGATCGATCCACAGCGACGTGCCGGTGAATCCGGTATGCCCGAATGCGTGTGGGCTGAGGACGTCGCCACAGCTCCCCTCGCCGCTGCACGTGTCCCAACCGAGTGCGCGCGAACCGGTGGTGCGACGCGTGAAGAGCTTGACCGTGCTGTCCGCGATGATACGCACGCCGCCGTATTCACCGCCGTTCAGCAACAACTGGGCGAAAAGGGAAAGATCAGCGGCCGTGCTGAACAAGCCGGCGTGCCCTGCGACACCGCCGAGCGCAAAGGCGTTCTCGTCGTGCACCTCGCCGCGCAGGGGATACCCGCGTGGCGGCGTGACTTCCGTGGGCGCCACGCGGTAGCGTGACGAATCGGGGACGACAAAATGGGTGTCGTGCATGCCGAGCGGGCCGAAAACCGTGCGCTCGAGCATGACGTCGAGACGCTGTCCGGTGATCGACTCGACGACGAACCCGAGAAGGTCGGGACCAAGATCGGAATACTCGGAGCAGGCGCCCGGACGGCAGACGAGTTCGCTCTCGAGCACAACGCGGCGCGCTTCGGTAGGCGTGCGTGCCATGCGCCAGAGGTCCCGCCCGGCGGGCAATCCTGAGCGGTGCGTCAGCAGCATGCGAACGGTGACGAGCTCGCGCCCGTTGCCGTAGAAAGCGGGGAGATACAGGCTCACCGGTGCATCGAGATCGATGCGGCCGCGATCATAGAGCACCATGATCGCCGTTGTCGTGGCGACCACCTTCGTGAGCGATGCCAGGTCGTAGATGCTGGTCGAGGCGTCGACCGCAGCGGCGTCCGATGTCCATCCCAGACGGCCGAAGCCCTTCTCCCACACGGCCGCGCCCTTGCGCCCGACAACGACGGCAGCGCCGGGATAGCCACCCGCGTTGATGCCGCGCTGGATGACGCGATCAATCGTCTCGAGGCGCGAGGCTGACATGCCAACATCGCGCGGGGTCTTGGAGGGTAGTCCTCCAGAGCCCGCACTATTCAAAGCCAGCGCGATGATGAGCGAAAGATTTACAGCCACTGCGGTGTCCCCATTAAGGCGATCCGGCACGGCCAGCTCTGACGAGAAATGATCGCAGGGCGCGTGCTACAGTCAATCTGACATCAAGCAACGAAGGTGCCACCTTTTCCTACCGCCAGACCCGCCCGGATGTTCCAGCGGAAGTCTCTGTCATGCCACGGTTTGGGAGGAGGGAGGTGATATTGTGGGTGACGCCCGAAAGTATGGAGGGTAACGCGGCCAATTGTCGAGTTCCCTGACGGTGAGGGATTGGTGCGACACCTTGCCGCCACGATCACGTCAGGAGGGCGCAGGAAACTTCGGCGCCAGACCTCCGTATGCC
>JBKJKH010000593.1:0-3832 GCA_046597595.1 Gemmatimonadaceae bacterium | reverse complement strand
ATCGGGCGACAACAACCGAATGGCCTCCTGGAGATTTTCAGGGCGCAGTCCGCCCGCCAGCACGAGTGTCGCCCGCGAACGCAGCGCGGCGATCGCGTGCGCGAGTTCGGCCCACGGCAGCGTTTCGCCAGTCCCGCCGAGGCCTGACGCAGAACGGCGGTCCAGCACAATTGCGTCCGCGCTCGCGGCTAGCGCGTCGGCATCAGGGGGCAGCGACGCGTCCGCGATGCGGCATGCGGCCCACACCGCGCCGGCAAAGTGCTCACGGATCGCGGCAACGGTGAGCTCCGTGGGATCGCTGTGGAGTTGCACGATGTCCAGATCGAGCTCCGCTGCCTCCGCACCGATGACGTCGGGCCCTGCCGCCCCAAATACGCCGACCCTGCGGGGTCCGGCCCCGCCACCATCGAGCACGGCGCGCGCCTCGTCCAGCGTCAATGACCGCGGACCGCCCGCGCGGATAACCCCGATGAAGCGGGCGCCCAGCTCGCTGGCCACTCGCGCATCCGCGGCACGCGTCAGCCCGCAGAACTTCACGTCAGGCACGATCCTGCCTCTTCACGCCGGCGAGGCCACGCACGGCCTGCTCGGGGGTCTGTGACGCGGAGATACTCGATCCAACGAGCACGGCATCGGCACCGACTCGAGCTGCCGCACGCACGTCCTCGACCGAGCGTACACCGCTCTCGAAGATTGCGATGCAGTGCGCAGGAACGACGGGGATGAGACGCTCGCTGGTGGCGGGATCGATGTGCAGCGTCTCGAGGTCGCGGTTGTTGACGCCGATCAACGTTGCGCCCGTCGATAGCGCACGCTCCAGCTCGTCCTCATCACGCACCTCGAGCACGAGTTCCAGGCCGAGCGACATGCCAGCGGCGACCATTTCCTCGAGTGCGCCAGGGCCGAGCGCGCGCACGATCAGCAGGGCCGCGGAGGAGCCGAGCGACCGCGCTTCCGCCAGCTGCACCGGGTCGACGTGGAAATCCTTCTTCAGCAGGGGCAGTCCCGAATCCGCCGCTGCGGCGAGGTCTTCAGGGGTTCCCCCGAAGTGATCCTTCTCGGTCAGCACGGAGATGGCGGCAGCTCCGCCACGGGCATAGGCCAGTGCCTGCGCGCGGGCGTCGATCGACGGGGCGATATCGCCTTTGGACGGTGACCGTCGCTTGATCTCGGCGATGATCGCGATGTCCGGTGTCCGCAAGCTCGCCCTGAGTGAAGGCCGCGACGCGGTCCGGGCGGCGGCGCGTTCGAGATCATCGCGGAGCGGACGGAGCGCAATGGCGCGCTCGTAGGCCGCGGAGGTGAGCATGCCGAGCGTGCCGGCGGGTCGGGTCCAGTTCATTCTTGCGCTTCGGGGATTCTTCGGCTACAGTTATTCGGTCGCTGTTCGGGTAGGCGCCCTTTACTCACACGAGTTGCCGGAGCACCCCCATGCCGTTGACCAAGCGCCAGCGCGAGATCCTCGACTATCTCGGAAACTACTCCGGGGACAACGGCTATGCGCCGAGCTTTGAGGAGATTGCCGAGCGGTTCAGCTACAGCTCGCTCGCCACTGTGCACGAGCATCTCACGAATCTGGAGCGGAAGGGATATATCCGCCGCGGTTACAACGAGAGCCGGGCCATCGAGATTCTGCCGTCGGAGGCGTATCCGCGTTCGGTTGAGCTCCCGTTGCTGGGTCTCGTCGCGGCCGGCATGCCGATCGAGGCGATGTCAACGGGGGAATCACTCCCGGTGCCAGAGGATTTTATCCGGCGCGGTGGAAACCATTACGTCCTGCGCGTCCGTGGAAACTCGATGATCGACGAGCAGATCTGCGATGGGGACTATGTCGTTGTGCACGAGCGGCAGAGTGCCGACAATGGGGAAATGGTCATTGCGATGCTGCACGGCACTTCGGCGACGGTGAAGAAGTTCTACCGGGAGCGTGACGGTCGCATCCGGTTGCAGCCGGCGAATGCGGCGATGGATCCGATCCTGATTCACGAGAACGACATCAGCATCCAGGGGATAGTCGTCGGGGTGATGCGGAGGTACTAAAAGGGACGAGTGACGAGAGACGAGTGACGACGAGTCACTCGTCCTCACTCGTCGCAGTCACTCGTCGTCACTCGCGTCCCTCAGCCGTTCAAGCGCCGCCAACCCTTCCCCGGCATCCAGCGCTTCCCTCGCCCGCCTGACGCCGGCAGCATAGTCCGGCACGATGCCCGCGACGTACAGCGCCGCCCCGGCATTCAGGGCGACCGCATCCCGCGCTCCCGCTGTCGCGCCACCGCCAAGCACATCGGCGATGATGCGCGCGTTGTCCTCGGGTCCCCCGCCCGCCAATTCCACGGGATCGCGGGTCGTGCAGCCATGATCCGCGGGATCGATCCGCCATTCACGGCTCGTTCCTTCCCGGATCTCCACCACGCGCGTCACGCCTAACGGCGAGATTTCATCCAGGCCCGGCGCTCCGTGCACCACGAGCGCGTGCCGCGTACCAAGCGCGCTCAACGCCGCGGCGATCAGCGCGACGCGGTCCGGATCGGCTACCCCCACCACCTGGCGTGCGGCACCTGCCGGATTTGCGAGCGGCCCAATGATGTTCATGACCGTGGGAATCGCCATCTCGCGCCGCACGGGCCCGATGTGGCGCATTGCCGGGTGCATCAGCGGGGCGAACATGAAGACAATACCGGCGCTCGCGAGGATCGCCGACATCCGCTCGACCGGGATCTCGATCTGCACCCCCAGCGCCTCGAGCACATCGGCGCTGCCGCAGCGTGAGGTGAACGAGCGGTTGCCATGCTTGGCAATGCGCACGCCGGTGCCCGCGGCAAGCAGCGCCGCAGCCGTCGAGATGTTAAACGTCGTCACAGCACCTCCCCCGGTGCCGCACGTGTCCACCAGTGCCTCGGGATGCTCTGCCGGAAGGCGCACCATCGCCTCGCGCAGCGCGCTCGCCGCTCCCGCCACTTCTTCGGACGTTTCGCCCTTCACGCGCAGCCCCATCAGGAGCGCGCCCGACTGCGCCGGCGTTGCCTCGCCGCGCATGATCACCCCGAAGGCCGCAGCTGCCTCGGCCGCCGTCAGCGACTCGCCGAACGCCAGCCGCTTGATGGCCGACTGCAGCGCTTCAGCGGACACTCAACGACTCAATGAGTCGTTCCGGGAGGCGAGAGCGCGAGACGATCAGCGACGTGACGAGCGCGAGCAACCGCACGCGCTCAACGTCTTCTTCCTCAAACACGCCGCGGCGCGCACGGTTCGTCAGGTTCATCACGCCGAGCAGCTGGTCCCGGTAGACAAGCGGAAAGCTGATGAACGATCCCGTCGTGAAGTACTCGTCGCGAAGCAATGGATGCGCCTGGGCGTCCGACACGTCCTGCACCAGCAACGGCGTGCGGGAGGCGGCCACCTTGCCTGCAACGCCGCTGCCGATTGGCACGCGCGAGCCGACCGCGATGTTGGGCGCCACACCGCGCAACGCGGCGATGTAGAGGGTGTCCGGCTCTGGCGCCATGAGCAGGAGTGAGCAACGCTGCGCCTGCATGTCGTCGCCCATGAGATTGAGCACGCCCTCAGCGAGTGTCTGCGGATCCTCGGCTTCGCTGTCGAGCGTGAGGAGCGTGTCGATGAGGTAGAGCGTGCGCGTCTTCTGCCGGAGCGCTTCACTGCGCCGATGCAGCTCGATATGCGCCTGCTCCAACTGGCTCACGGCTGCGACGACCTGCGACTCGACCGCCTCCGCCCGCCGCGTCGCCTTCCGCGCGGCCTCCGTGGAGTTCATCGCCTCGCGCTCCAGCTGCACCACGCGCTTGGGATCCACCTCGCGCTCGGCGGTATCGCG